>JAQGNM010000073.1 GCA_028291845.1 Massilia sp.
CGCGATTATAAAAATGCCATAAATCAATGTAGAATGCCACATGCGTTCCTCCACCGCCGCCGACATCCAAGCTGTACAAGCGCTCGGTAGCGTGCCGACCATGCTGCGCGTGGTGTCCGAAACCACCGGCCTGGGCTTTATCTGCATCGCCCGCGTCGACGCCGGCAGCTGGACCACCTGCGCCGTCTATGACAAGCTCGGCTTCGGCCTGCAGCCGGGCGACACGCTCGAACTGGCTTCGACCCTGTGCAACGAAGTGCGCCAGAACGGCGAATTGATCGTCATGAACCAGGCCAGCGCGCACCCCCACTATCGCGATCACCACACCCCGCGCCTCTACGGCTTTGAAAGTTATATCTCGGTGCCGGTGTACCGGCCCGACGGCAATTTTTTCGGCACCCTGTGCGGCCTCGATCCGAAGCCTGCCGAACTGGACACACCGCGCGTGATCGACACCATGCTGATGTTCGCCGATCTGGTCTCGCGCCAGCTGGCCGACGAGCAGCGCATGGCGGTCACCGAGACCGCCCTGTTGAGTGTGCGCGAGGCAGCAGAACTGCGCGAACAGTTCATCGCCGTGCTCGGCCACGACGTGCGCACGCCGCTGTCGTCGATTCTCACCGGCGCCGCCCTGCTGCGCCAGATGAACCTCGGCGAGCGGGCCGAGCAGGTGATCGGGCGCATCGAGCGCAGCGGCAAGCGCATTTCCAGCCTGGTCGACGACGTCGTCGATTTTACCCAAGGCCGCATGGGCGACGGCATCGCGATGACGCGCGTTGCCACGCTCGATCTGCAGCCGGCCCTGACCCACGCGATCGAGGAGCTGCGCGCGATCTATCCGCAACGCCGCATCGACAGCACCCTCGATATCGCCGGCGCGGTGCTCTGCGATCCGCGCCGCATGGCGCAGATGCTGTCGAACCTGCTGAGCAACGCGCTCATTTACGGCGCGCGCGATCAAGCCGTGCGGATCGACGCCGCTACCTGCGACGGCGTGTTTTCGCTGACGGTGAGCAACGGCGGCGCGCCCCTGTCGGAAACCACGCTGGCCGCGCTGTTCCAGCCGTTCTGGCGCGGCGACAACCACCAAAAGCACAGCGGCGGCCTGGGACTGGGGCTGTACATCGTCGCCGAAATCGCCCGCGCCCATGGCGGCGCCATGCAGGTGACCTCGAACGCCGAGGCGACGACGTTTTCCTTCAGCATGCCGATGCAGGCGGAAAACCAGGACGCCGGCGAATGAGCAGGCCGGCTGGCCAGGCGCATACGCCTTGGTTTCCCTTAGTTTCCCTTAGTTAGCCTTAGTTACCCTCCAGCGAACTCATGGCCGCCTTGCCGGCTGCCGCCATCTGTTCCGGCGACATGTCCTTGATGTGGGTAGCGATCGACCACTGGTGGCCGAACGGATCGATGACGACGCCGTAGCGATCGCCCCAGAACATGTCGGCCAGCGGCATGCGCACGGTGGCGCCGGCGTCGACCGCTTGCTGGAAGGCGGCGTCGGCGTCCGCCACGTACAGGTGCATGGTCACCGGCGTGCCGCCCAGGGTGGCCGGGCTCTTGCTCCCCCATTCGGGAAATTCGTCGACCAGCATCAGCGGCGAATCGCCGATGCGCAGCATGGCGTGCATCAGTTTGCCGCCGGGGCCGGGCATGCGGCCCAGTTCGACGGCATCGAAGGCCTTCTGGTAAAACGCGATGGCCTCGGCGGCGCCGGTGCAAATCAGGTGCGGCGTGAGCGAGTGCATGCCTGCAGGAATAGCTTGGACAGCAGCATTCATGGCGTCTCCTTATGGTTGTTGATCCATCAGGATAGGCAAAGCGGCGCGCGCACGCCAGCTATCGCGTTTGCGCCAGCACAAGTCAAGCGGCGGACGCCGCAGCCTCGCCCTTCGATTTTGTCCTGCTCTTGCCGGCCGACTTTTTCGCCGTGCTTTTGGCTTCGCTGTTGGCTTGGCGTTTTGGCGCGCTATGGCCTGCACCCTGGGCATCGGCCGCCTTCTGCAAGCGTTGTTGCAGCAAGGTCAGCACTGCCGCCTCTTCCGGCGACAAGCTGTGCAGATCGCTCACCAGCTGGCGCGTGGTTTCCTTCTGCAACGCTTCGAGCACCGTGCCCTCCAGGTAGGCATCGATCACCGCCGGGTGCACATAGCACTTGCGGCAGATGGTCGGCGTGTTGCCGAGCCGTTCGGCCACCGATTCGATCGCCTGCACGATGTTTTTCTTGGCCTGGGTTTCGGAATCGAATTTCTCGAATTCATGCAGCGCCAGCGCCGCCAGCACCGTGCCCGACCAGGTCCGAAAATCCTTGGCGGTGTACTCTTCGCCGGTGATTTGCTGCAAGTACTCGTTGACGTCGCCCGAGTCGATCGTGTGCGGTTCGCCATCCTCGTCGATGTACTGGAACAGGTCCTGCCCAGGCAGCTCGCGGGTTCGAGCGATGATCTTGGCCAGCCGGCGGTCTTCCAGGTGGATCGTATGAAACACCCCGCTCTTGCCGCGGAAATTGAAATCGATGTCCTTACCGTCCACCTTGACGTGGCGCGAGCGCAAGGTGGTCAAGCCGAACGATTTGTTGGTGCGCGCGTATTCCTCGTTGCCGATCCGCATCATCGTCACCTCCAGCAGGCGCACGATGGTCGCCAGCACTTTTTCACGCGGCAGGCCCGGCAGTTTCAAGGCCTTGTCGACGGCGGCGCGAATGGCCGGTAAAGCCTGGCCGAAGTTGAGCATGCGCTCGTATTTCACTTCATCGCGCACATTTCTCCACTTGGCGTGATAGCGGTATTGCTTGCGTTTTTTGGCGTCGCGCCCGGTCGCCTGCAGGTGGCCGTTGGCGCTGGGGCAGATCCATACATCGGTCCAGGCCGGCGGAATCACCAGCGCCTTGATGCGCGCCAGCACCGCCTCGTCCTCGACCGGCTTGCCGTCCTTGTCGACATAGCGAAACGTGTCGCCGTGCCTTTCGCGGCGGATGCCCGGCTTGTCGTCGCTGACGTAGCGCAGGCCGGCCGCCTTGGCGGCGACGGTCGGTTCGCTGTTGGGAATGGCCTTGGGCGGCGCATCGGTGGCGTGGTTAATGTTTTTCATCAATCGATCCGGGTCTCGAGCATTTGTAAGTTCTTGACGGATACTAGATGAAACAGCAGCGACGGGGCGCGTGAATGCTCCCGATTGCCAGGCCTCAGCCAAAGTCGGTGGGCGGCAGCGGCGGGTTGGCCGGCGCCTTGACTTCCTTCAGCACAAACGAGGTGTACACCTCCTTCACGCTCGGCAAACCGTTGATGTATTTTTCAGCGAACAAGCCGTAGGCTTCGAGGTCCTCGGCCACCACCATCAATTGATGGTCGTAGCGGCCGGAAATGCGGTGGCAGGACAGCACCTGCGGAATGGCCGCCACCGCCTCCTCGAACTCATGCACATACTTGGTATGGCCGTTCTCCAGCGAGATGCTGATAAAGGCGGTCACCTGGTAGCCCAGCTTTTTCGGATCGAGCCGGGCCTCGTAGGCACAGATGATGCCGTCACTTTCCAGCCGCTTGACCCGCCGCCAGCAGGGAGAAGCCGTCAGCGCCACCCGCTCGGCCAGGTCGGCGCTCGACAGGCGGGCGTCGAGCTGCAATTCCTCCAGAATTTTCCGATCGATACGGTCTAATTTGATCCTCGCGATACTCATTTCGTATTTACCTTACAAGCGATATGAACATTGCATTTTGCAGTGTTGTATTTGGCTGAATATAGCAAGTTATTGCCCGATGCAAAACATATAATTTATTTATAGGAAATAACTGCAACTCACAAATCGACCGTGTTCGGGTCGTCTTGCAATGGTTCCGCCCGCATCCCAACCGTTGTCCCCAGGAGTCATGCAATGCAATCACGCCATTTATCCTCTCCGCGCCGCAAGCGCTCCGTTGTTCTGGTCGCCGCCACCCTGGCCCCCGCGCTATTGGCGGCCTTTCCATTGACGGCAATGGCGCAGAGCGCCGACAGCGCCGCGCCGATGGAGCGGGTGGTCGTCACCGGTTCGTCGATCAAGCGCATCGACGGCGAAACCGCCCTGCCGGTGCAAATTCTCAAGCGCGAGGACATCGAACGGATCGGCGCCTCGTCGACCGAGGAACTGGTCAAGCAACTGAGCTCGCTGAGCAGCAACGGCACCGCCACCACGGCGGCCAACGCTTCCGGCTTTGGCGGCGGCAACATCGCCACCGTCTCCTTGCGTGGCCTGGGCAGCGCCCGCACCCTGGTGCTGGTCAACGGGCGCCGCGTCTCGGTGTATGGCGGCGGCTCGGCCGGCGCGGCCGGTTCGTCGGTCGACGTCAACAGCATCCCCCTGTCGGCCATCGAACGGGTCGAAGTGTTGAAAGATGGCGCTTCGGCCGTGTACGGCAGCGACGCCATCGCCGGCGTCGTCAATTTTATTTTGCGCAAGGATTTCAAAGGCGTCGAAACCACCGCCACCTATGGCCAGCCCAGCCGTGGCGGCCACGGCAAGGACAAAAAGGCGACCTTGTTCGCCGGCTGGGGCAACCTGGCGCAGGACGGCTACAACCTGACCCTGGGACTGAACATCCAGGAAACCGACGCCATCTACGGCGCCGACCGGCCCTATGCGAACCGCCTGAACGTCGCCGAAAACAACGATCTGACTTCCCCCATCACCTTCCCCGCCAACGTGCTGATCGGCTCGGCCCTGCGCACGCCGTCGCTGGCAAATTGCGGGCCCATTTCTCCGGTGACGCCGTTCAACCCGACCCGCTGCAGTTTCGACAATACGCAATACGGTTCGATTCAGCCGTATTCGCTCAAGCAGAGCGTGATGAGCAACGGCCGCAAGACCCTGTCGGCCAACGCCGAAGGCTATTTCGAGGCGGCCTACACCAAGAACCGCATCGATTCGACCACGCAGCCGGTACCGCTGGCCTACAACGCCATCACCACCGCCAGCAATCCGTATGTGCCGGCCTTCAAAGCGCTGACCGCGCCATACGGCAACCTCGGCAACGGCGGCTTCATTTTGCTGCCGAGCAGCCCATATTATCCGGCCGCGTTCGCCGCCGCCAACGGCGTGGCCGGCCGGCCGCTGCTGCTGAACTACCGCGACGTCGTCAACGGCGCCCGCAGCACGCGCGACGAGTCCGAAGCGTCGCGCCTGCTGTTCGGCGTGCGCGGCACCTGGTCCGGCTGGGACCTCGACAGCGCCGCGCTGTACAGCGAATCGAAAGTGAAGGAATTGCTGCTGGCCGGCTACGCCCAGTATTCGAAGGCGCTGCCGATTTTTAATAGCGGCTTGATCAATCCATTCGGCGAAACCAGCGACCAGGGCGTTTTGGCTGCGGCCCGCGCCGCCGAGTTCCGCGGCACCAGTTATTCCTCGAAAACCTCGATGGCGTCGATCGACCTGAAAGCCTCGCGCGAACTGTTCAGCTTGACCAACGGCGCGGTGGCGCTGGCCCTGGGTGCCGAACTGCGCCGCGAGAAATTCGCCTACGATCCATCGTCGGCGATCCAGACCGGCGATATCGCAGGCCTCGGCGGCAATGCCTTCCCTGTGGTCGGCCAGCGCAACGTCTCGTCCGCCTATGCGGAAATCAACGTGCCGCTGTTCCGCAAATTCGACCTCGACGGCGCCGTGCGTTACGACAACTACCAGGGCGTCGGCAGCACCGTCAATCCAAAAGCCTCGATCCGCTGGCAGCCGAGCAACGCCGTGCTGATCCGCTCCTCGGTCGGCACCGGTTTCCGCGCGCCTTCGCTGACCGACCTGTACACGCCACAGGCCACCAGCGTCACCTCGAACGGCACGCGCGACCCGATCCGCTGCCCGAACATCGCCACCGGCGCGGCCACCGACTGCAATTTCCAGTTCACCACCATCACCGGCGGCAACCCCAACCTGCAACCGGAAAAGTCGCTGTCGTACACCGCCGGCATCTTGCTCGAACCGATCAAGGAATTGTCGATCAGCTTCGACGCCTTCCGCGTCAACCTGAAAAATGCCATCGTCGTCGGCGGCCTGTCGTCGACCTACTTTCTCGCCAACCCCGAGCGCGCTACCCAGTATGCCGGCTTCATCCAGCGCGGCGCGCCGGACGGCAACGCCAGCGGCGCCGGCCCGATCACCGGTATCCTGCAAACCAACGCCAACCTGTTCAAGACCCAGCTGGCCGGCGTCGACGTCGATGCGAAATACGGCTGGCGCATGGCTTCGGGCAACCGCCTGACCGCGCGCGCCAGCGGCACCTACCTGGCGAAATACGATGTGCAGGGCCCGAACGGCGCCTACACCAGCTCGCTCGACACGGCCCTCAATGCGGCCGGCGGCGTGGTGCTGCGCTGGAAGCACAATGCCAGCGTGGCGTACGAGATGGGTCCGCTGGCAGTCTCGCTGTCGCAGAACTATCAAAAGGGCTACGTGGACGTGCTGGGCAGCCGGCTGGCTGCCGGCAGCCAGCCGCGTAAAGTCGAGGCCTACCAGACCTTCGACGCCCAGGCGACCTACTCGGGCATCAAGTCGGCCAAGCTGACCGTCGGCGTAAAAAACCTCACCGACCGCGATCCGCCGTACACCAACCTCGCCTCGAACTTTCTCGGCGGTTACGATGTCAGCTACGGCGATCCGCGCGGGCGTTTTGTGTACGTGACCGCTGGCTACACGTTCCGCTGATTTTCAGTTCACGGTTTTAAAAGGATTTTCAATGGCTTACCAAGTAATTAGAAGCGCACTGGCGCTGAGCTTGATGGCAAGCGCAGTCGCCCACGCCGCCGAGCCGGACACCACGGTCCACCAGGCGCAGATCGACGCCATCGTGCGCGAGATTTCTCCCCAGCGCATCGAGGGCTACGTCAACAAACTGGTCAGTTTCGGCACCCGCCACACCTTGTCGGACACGGTGTCCGAGACGCGCGGCATCGGCGCCGCCCGCCGCTGGATCAAGAGCGAACTGGAGCGCTGCGGCGCCGGCAAGCTCAACGTCGCCTTCGACGGCCACCTGCACCCGGTCGACCGCCGCATCGCCCGTCCGGTGGAAATCGTCAACGTGGTCGCCACCCTGCCTGGCACGCAAGCGGCATCGGCGGAGCGCATGTACGTGGTCAGCGGCCACTACGATTCGCGCAACACGGAAGATGCCGATGCGGTGGGCGACGCCCCCGGCGCCAACGACGATGCGTCGGGCACGGCGGCGGTGATGGAAATGGCCTGCGTGATGGCGAAGTACAAATTCGACGCCACCCTGGTGTTCATGACCGTCGCCGCCGAGGAACAGGGTTTGTATGGGGCCACCGATTTTGCCGAGAAGGCCAAGCAGAAAAAGTGGAACATCGCCGGCATGTTCACCAACGACATCATCGGCAGTTCGATGAGCGACGAGGGCAAGCGCGACAATACCCAGGTGCGCCTGTTTGCCGAAGGGATTCCGGCCGTCAAGGACATCCCGGACAACCTGCGCACCCTGATCCAGACCGGCGGCGAAAACGATTCCACCCCACGCCAACTGGCGCGCCTGGTCAAGGAAGTGGGCGAGCGCTACGTGCCTGATTTCAAGGTCACGATCGTCAACCGCCGCGACCGCTACCTGCGCGGCGGCGACCATGCGCCGTTCCTCGACCGCGGCTTCGCCGCCCTGCGCTTTACCGAGCCGGCCGAGGATTTCAATCACCAGCACCAGAACGTCCGCAAGGAAGGCAATGTGCAGATCGGCGACCTGCCGCAGTTCGTCGACCCGGCCTATATCGCCCAGGTCGCGCGTGTAAACGCGGCTTCTCTGGCCGCGCTGGCGCTGGCGCCGGCGTCGCCGCAAGCGGTCAAAATCGTCACCGCGCGCTTGACCAATCAGACCGACTTGAGCTGGGCCGCCAACAGCGAACCGGACCTGGCCGGCTACCGCATCGTCTGGCGCGATACCACCGCCGCCGGCTGGCAACACAGCAAATTCGTCGGCAAGGTAACCGCGATCACCATGCCGATCTCGAAGGACAATGTGTTTTTCGGGGTACAGGCGATCGATATGGCCGGCAATGTGAGTCCGGCAACGTATCCGATGCCAGGGCGCTGATTTTTTTACAGCTCACGTGAGCCCGCGCAAGCGGGCTTTTTTTATGGGGCTGCTCGGCGTCTTTTTTCATGCGGCTGCAGCCGCGCCTCGGTTCGCTGCCACACGGATGAACTCGTAATTAACGGTTAATATCAATTAACTACTCAAACCATTGCCCGCGCGCCGCCATGCCATCGACCACCGTCACCTCCCGCGAACACCTGCTGCACATGCTGGCCGAAGCGGCCGAGCTCGAACACAATCTGCTGTGCAGCTATCTGTATGCCGCCTTCAGTCTCAAGCGCGGGCTCGACGAGGACTTGCTGCCCGATGAACTCGATGCCGTCCAGCGCTGGCGCGACACCATCATGCACGTCTGCATGGAAGAAATGGCGCACCTGGCGCAGGTGGCCAACCTGATGGTGGCGGTCGGTTCACGGCCCCATTTCGACCGTCCGAACCTGCCCGTCGCTGCCGGCTACCACCCGGCCAGCATCCAGGTGGCATTGGCGCCGTTCGACCTGGACACGCTCGAGCATTTCATTTTTCTCGAGCGCCCGGCCGACTCCAGCTTGCGCGACCCCGCCCCATTCGAGCACATCGCCGAAGCGCCCGAGAGAACGGCGGCGGGCGGCGTGCTCATGCCCAGCGCCCCCGAATACGCCACCATCGGCGCCTTCTACGACATGCTCACCGAGGGTCTCGCGGCGCTGTGCGACCAACTGGGCGAATCGCGCCTGTTCATCGGTCCCGCCGCCAACCAGCTGCGTCCCGACGAGATCGGCATCGACGAGCTGTCCGTGGTCACCGACCTGCGCAGTGCGCAGCAGGCGCTGCACCTGATCATCGTGCAGGGAGAAGGCGCGCCCGGTGCGACGGACGAATCGCATTTCAAGGCATTCATGGGAATCAAGGAGGAGTATCAGCGGCTGCAGGCGGCGCGGCCGGCCTTTCATCCCAGCCGCGACGTCGCCCGCAACCCCGTCATGCGCGCCCCGCTGGCCGACGAGCGCGTGCACATTACCGCGCCTGCCGCCACAGCCGTGCTTGACGCCGCCAATGCCGCCTACGCGCTGATGCTGCGCGCGCTCGGCGCCGTCTACGATACCGGCGCCGACTGCCCGCAGCGACGCCAGGCGCTGCTCGGCTGCGCCACCGGCATGATGGCTTTGCTGGCGCGGCTGTCCGAACGCCTGACCACCCTGCCGGCCGACGCCGGCGACGGCGTGCGCGCCGGCGTCAGTTTTACCGTGCTGCGCAGTACCGAGGGCTGGACGCCCGGCGTCGACAGCGCCGCCCTCGTCCTCGAGCAATTGGCCTCGATCAGGGCGCAATTGCCGCGGCTGGAAATGGACACCGCCGTGCTCGCCAAGGTCGATGCGCTGATCGCACGCCTGGCCGAGGCCAGTGACGCCGTGGAGGAAAACGCCAGCTGATTTTGGCGCAGCCTCATTGAGCGGCGGCAGAGCGCATTGTGCCTCGTGCGCCAGGCCATCACAGTGTTGCGGACGCTGCCAGAAACTCCAACCATGCGCTTCTTGCGCAATTTTTCGATCAATTCGTTTGCAGGCAATTCGCTGCCGTCTTGACGCCGGCGCCGCACGGGGCGGTGATATCGAATGGATATCAATCCGGCGATATCGGTCGCAAAACATATCACAGCTTATTCGCCCTCGCGCAGCCGCTTGAACACCGCGCGCATGTCGGCCCGCACCGCGGCTACCTGTTCGCTATTGAGCTCGGGCGCGTCGAAGCGGGCATCGACCGGGTCGATGCCGACCAACAGCGCTTCCTGCGTCGGCACATAGCCGAAACGCGCCAGCTCGGCAAACACGGACTGAGTGATTTCGATCAGCTCGACCGGCATGTCGCCGCGGCGGGCATCGCTGGTGGCGAGAAAATCGCTGATGGGCTGGAGCAGCTCGCGGTAATGGCGTTCTTCCAGGCTGGTAGCAATCCGAAATGTTCTCTCGCCCATGATGGCTCCCGCGCCGCCACCGGCCCCGCGGCCGGCACAGCATATGGGTGGTATCGGGCGGCCTGATGCCGCTTGTGTGTACGACCTGCACGAGCAGCGCGAGTGCGATCACGATGTTTGAGCTAACGCAAACAACGCAATAGAGGGCGGCGGCGCCCTGCGCACAGGAGGTGGCAGGACGCCTGAGATGGAGCGCCTGTGTTACTTTGCGTCTTTCTTTAATAAACGGAGCGCGACATGACGAAGGCACAGGACAGCAAGAAGGAAACCAAGAAGGAACCGGCGAAAACCACCAAGGAAAAGAAAGCTGCCAAGAAAGAGAAGCAGGAACAGCGCGCGCGCCAGTAAGCATCACGGGCGCCGTCCTCAGGTTTTATATGAGCCTTTATTTGGACCTTTATATGGACCTTTATATGGACCTTTATATGGGCCCTCACATGGGCCGGCCAGCGCCAGCTTGCGCGCCAGCGTTGTTGCCGCTGCCCGTTTGATAGCGGGCAGCGCACACGCGCATCGCGGCGCCGCCTGCGCAGCGGCGACATCGCCCAGCCTGCACCCGCTGGCGCAGCCGGTCAGCTGCGCCAGTATGTTCGACGAATCGTGCAGCAACGCCGCCGCAACGGCCACCTGCACCAGCGCCGCGCTCTGCTGCCTCCATTGTCCATCTGCGCACCGATGGAAAAAATGTCGAACCCACACGACGTGGCACGTGGCAGGATGCGCCCACTCACCTCTTGAAATCAGCCAAGCGCTTGCAAGGCATTTGGAAACCGACGTGATACATGCTCGTCGTGCCGAATCCAGGGCGTTTGCTTCATGGGTAGAGCGTCGCCAGTACGCGCCACCCTCACCTGCCCATGGTCACCCCCGCCCCTACCCCGGACCCGCGCCCCCACCGTCCCCAGTTGCCCCAGCTGCCGAAAATCGACGTCGAAACGCCGCCGCGGCCGACCGCGTTTTTGGCGGCCAGCTGCACCACGCAATTGCGCCATGGATCGGACCGCACCGCATAGCCCAGCTTTTCGCAAGCCGGGCCGAACTCGACGATCATCTGGTCCATCTCGGCCTGCTGTTTTTGAGCACGTTCCTGCGGCGTGCTGCAGCCGCACAAGGTCAGAAGGACGCTGGCCAGCAGAATCGCGCTACGCATGTCGATACTCCCGCCGTGGATCGATTGATCAAGCTTAGGCTGCGTACCTCGCCGCTTGATGACGCAGCTCAATCGGATCGCACACACTGTCTCGACACGCGCAATACCCAGTGGGCAAATGCGAGTACACGCTAGCGGCGGCTCTTCACAGGATGGCCTGAGCTTGCCCGCACCCGCTCAGCGGCCCCGCATCACCCCGCAGCGCGCCCTCAAGACGGCAGCTCGATCACCAGATTGGGACGAAACGCCTCCTGCTCGCCCTTGCTCAGATAGCCGAGCGGATTGGCCACGACCCGGCATGCCCAGGGCGACTGGCCATCCGCCTGCCGGCCCTCGACGACGTAATCGTTCATGCAGTGCAGGTGACCATGCATCCAGATATCGGCCAGGGGGAACAGCGCATCGAGCGCATTGCAAAATCCTGCCGTGCCTGCACTGAGCCCGTAGCGCGGATCGGCGCTGAGCAGGCTGGGCGCGAAGTGGGTGACCACCACCGTGGCGCCGTCGAACGGCACAGCCAGCGCTTCGCGCAGCCAGGCCTGGCAATCGAGCGACATGGCGCGCAAATCCTCGGCCAGCACCGGTGCGCCGTTCTTCAAGGTGGTGTTCTTGCTGAGGTAATAATTGGCCGCCCTGAACGCCTTGTGCAAGGCTTTCAGTTGGGCCGCCTCGCCGTGCTCGCGTTGCGCCAGCGCCTCGAAGTCGCTCCACAGGGTGGTGCCGAGAAAGCGCACCGGTCCGGCCGTGAAGACCGCGCGGTCGAGCCAGACGATGCCGAGCCGCTCGCAGGTGGCGCGCAAGCGGGCGTATGCCCCGTCGAATTCGAGCGCATCGAATTCGTGGTTGCCGGGCACGTACAGCACGGTGGAACAGGAAGCGCCCGCGCGCAAGGGGGAAAACCGCTCGAGGCCGAAGTCGGCGCCGTGCAGGCGGCTGCCGCTCTGGTAGGAGCCGATGTCGCCGGCGAGGACGACGACATCGACGCCGGGCTCGAAATGGGGCTGAAAATCGGGGTAGCGTTCGAGGTGCAGGTCGGAGAAGAGCTGGATGCGCATATCCACCCAGTATATAAGAGTTCCCGCTACGAGTTGCGGCGCCTGGCCCGGCTGCTCAGCCGGGCGCCTTGGGGAGGTTGACCGCCAGCTGCGCCGCGAACGCGCGCTGGTAGGCCGGGCGCGCCTCGCCGCGCGCCACATAAGCGGCCAGATTGGCAAACTCGTCGAGAATGCCGGAAGAGCGCAAGCGCAGCAGCACCGACACCATCATCAGGTCGCCCGCGCTGAAGCCGCCGTCGAGCCACTCGGCCTCGCCCAGCCGCGCGGCCAGTTGCCGCAGCCGGTCGCGTACGCGTTGTTGCACCAGCGGCAGGCGCGCCGCCGCCCACGGCTGGTCGCGTTCGAGCAGCTTGGCGTTGCTCAGTTCCAGGATCGGCGGTTCGATGGTATTGAGGGCGGCAAACAGCCAGCTGATGGCGCGCCCCCGCGCAGTCGGATCGGCCGGCAGCAGACCGGGGAAATGGCTGGCCAGGTGCAGCACGATGGCGCCCGTTTCGAACAGCACCAGCTGGCCATCCTCGAAAGTGGGGATCTGGCCGAACGGATGCAGCGCCAGGTGGGCCGGCTCCTTCATCGCCCGCCACGGCACCAGCCGCACGGCGTAGGGCTGATGCACTTCTTCCAGCGCCCAGCGTACCCGCGTGTCGCGCGCCAGGCCCTTGCCGCCGTCCGGCGAATGATCAAAAGCGGTAATGGTGATGGTCATCGCTATTCTCCTGCTGTGCTCAGCGGCATAGCTTAGCATCGGCGCCGGCGACAGTGCGCAATCAGTCCTGCCTTTGCGTCTTGAGATTTTTTTGACAGGCAGCGCCAGGTGCTTGCCTACGCCGCTTCTCGGCGGCATGCTGCCGTTATATGAAAGGCTAGCCGATCAGTACTTCGCTGATCTGGATCACCGGCTTTTGATTGGTGTAATTAGGAATGTCCGCCATGATCTCGTCCGTGTGCGGGCCGAAGCCGGCCTGGAAGGTATCGACCGAATCGCAGAACAAGTGACCCATGGCGATATACGGCGCATTGGCCTGGGGCGAAGTGCCGGGCATGGCGCGGTCGATGGTGTAGGACTTGCAATAGTCGCCCATCAGCCGCTTGACCATGGGCATGTGGCGGTCGCGGTAATACACCTCGTCGAAACGGGCGTCCGGGCCATTCGGATACATCACGCTCACCTTGATCATTGTCGTCTCCTCGGTTCCCCTGCGGATGCAGGTGAAGCGATGGTGCGCCGATGAGGAGCGCTTGGCAAACGGCGGCGCATACGGTGCGGCCCTTGCCGCTAGCCGCCAGCCGCCAGCCGCTGGCAGGCTGTCGGGACACTAGCTCACCATGCGCACGCGCGCCACCGGCCGTACGGCCGGCCCGGGGACTCCCGCACAGGCCTGGCCGCGGCCGGCCGACTTGGCCGCATACAGGCCGCGGTCGGCAGCGTCGAGCAAGTCGGCGACACTGTTGACGCCGTCGGGAACCAGCGCGAAAGCGCCGGCGCTGATGGTGACGATGCCGCGCTCGCTGGCGGCATGCGGCACCCGCAACGCGGCCACTGCCTCGCACAATTTCTTCGCCACCGCCAGCGCGCCGGCGCCATCGGTGTTGGGCAGCAGCACGGCGAACTCCTCGCCGCCGAAGCGCGCGCTGATGTCGCCCGGTCGCTGCGACACCTGGGCGATGACGTCGCTGACCAGCCGCAGGCAGCCGTCGCCGCCCGGGTGGCCGTATAAATCGTTGTAACGCTTGAAGAAATCGATATCGATCATTACCAGCGCCAGCGAGGTGTTCTCGCGTGCGGCGCGGGCAAATTCGACATCCATCCGCTCGCCCAGGCAGCGGCGGTTTTTCAGGCCGGTCAGCGCATCGGTGTTGACCAGGCGGTCCAGCTCGGCGACGGTGCCGCGCAGCCGGGTTTGCAAGCGCTGCATTTCCAGCGCCATGCCGTCGCGAATGATTACTTGGCGCAGCAGGCGCCAGCCGGCGACCGCCAGGGTCGCCAGCATCGCCAGCAAGGCCGCGCATTCATGCCGGGTATCTTGCCACCAGGGCGCGAAGATGTCTTCGCGCGCCAAGGCCGCCGCTACCACCAGCGGATAGCGCTCCAGTTTGCGGTAGGCATAAAGGCGTTCGACGCCGTCGAGTTTCGACGCCCGCATGGCACTGCCGGCAGGCGGCCCGTTGCGCAGCAGGGTAAACACCGGCCCTTGGACGATGCTGGTGCCGATGGCGCCCTCGACGAACGGGCGCCGCGTCACCAGGGTGCCGTCATCGATCGCGATAAACATGGCGCCGTTGCGGCCCAGGTCGAAGCCCTCGTAGTACTTCTGGAAGTGGGAAATGCGCACCGTCGCCAGCGCCACGCCGGCGAAACTGCCGTCGGCATGTTGCAGGCGCCGCGACACCGGCAGCACCCACAATCCGGACGAGCGACCAAGGATAGGCGCGCCGACATGCACATCGCGGTCGGCATGGCTCTGGTGGTATTTGAAATACAGGCGGTCGCCATCGTTCCTTGCCTTGTCGACGCTCGTCAGCGAGGTGACCACCGAGCGCCCCGTTTCGTCATAGATGAACAGCCCCTGCAGCGCCGGCGTCTGCGCGACCCGGGTCATCAAATGGCGGTGCAGGCGCGGGAGCGCTGGCGCCGCTGCGCCATCGATTTCTACCCGTTCGACGAATTCCGACAGGATCGCCGCAGCCAGGTCGATGCTGGCCGCCGCGTGTTCGGCCGTGGCGCGCACGGCGTTGGCGGTCGCCGCCTCGCCTTCCTCGATCCGATTGGTGTAGGCATGGGCGCGGCTCCACGCTTCCACACCGATCAGCAGCACGCCTATCAGCAGCATGAAGCACAGTGCGGGCAGCACGATCGAGCGTTTTTGCCGCTCCAGTCCGCTCAGGCGCACGTGCGCCTGATCTGCGCCAAGATCGGCGGCGGCGCTGGGGCGCCATGAAAAGGACGCCAGTGAACTCAATCTGCCCAATATATCTCCTGGAGTGAACGCACTGTGCAAACAGTGCATGGTCTAACCGGGCAGGAATTGGGCGCCAGCACGAAACAGAATAGCATTGGAATTATTTGAGTGCAATATTTGGTGACAATTACCAACAATAACTTCACCTTTACGCCGGCTCCTGTGGTGCGGACAGCGCACAACAAGGCGGCGCCAGACGAGCGCCAGACGAGCGCCAGCGTCGGCAGATTCCGCCCACGCTCACAGGGTCAGCAGCGTTTCCAGCCGCCGGTCGTCGGCAAGATAGGTGGCCTGGTCGGCATACGACTCGACCAGGGTACGCCAGCCAATATAAATACCGTACGCGATTTCCTGGCGCGCACGCGCCACCACGCCGTCGCTGCGACGCGCGGCGTGCATGTGCGAGGTGATTCCCGCCTCGGCGTTCTGCGTCACTTGCGCGTAGGAGAACGCAGCGGTAAGCGACGGCGGTACGGGTTTGCGGCTCATGTTCACGACATTCAACCTTGCCGGGCGTCCAAGCGATCGTCCGATTATGCGCCCGGCGTAAAGCCGCACGATTATCACTGGTTTGGCGCTCCTCAAGCCCTGGCGGCGGTGGCTGGCGAACACGGCAGACTAGTGTGGTGATCAGAAATTCGTTGATCATTTATTGTGTAGAATCGCTTCGAGGCAAGCAGCAAAGCGAGCGGCGGCAGGGGGCGGCACGTGATCAGAAACATCACGCGCGAGCCGACCGTATCGATCAGCCAGCCACCGCGTAGCGGTCCGATCGCGCCGGCGGCGGCGCGGGGCGGGCGGCATTCGTATGGGAATCGATGAGCATGGAACGGTTATCAGCGCGCTCTTGGTCAGCGTCGCGCCGGCTGTTCACGACCTACTTTACGCGCGTATTTACCGACAGTTAGGCGCGCACTGCACTTCGCGGAAACTTGGTTATTGGACGCTCGCCTTGCTACCATTTTAATGCCCAACACCAGCCGGTTGCAAAGAAATACTTGATGCACGATCGGACGGTGACGAGTGCCTGCGTGCCGCACAAGATTATGGGCTGGCACGCCTTTAACAGCCTTGGGCAAGCGGTCGTTGGTACGGGGGAAATGAATGGCAGCAAAAGGAACGACTGCGCAGCAGCAGGATGAAGATGCGTCGATGCACGGCGGGATGCAACTCGAGCGGGCAGAGTTCAGCAAACGGCTCAGAGAGGCGCTCGTCAAGGCCGGCTATTTCGCGATCGGCCCTTCCGATGTCGCGCGGCATTTCAATGTGCGGTCAGCGAGAAAAGTCACCGGCAGCGCCGTGCGCAAATGGCTGTTCGGTGAAGCCATACCCTCACAAACAAATATCTCCACCCTGGCCCAATGGTTGTCGTGCGGCGCCGAGTGGCTGCGCTTTGGCGAAAGCGCCGGCGAGGACGACGCCGCTGCCGGGCAGCGGCAAATCCGCGTGCCGCATCCGATTACCGAAGAAACGGAAATGATGCACGAACTGGCCTCGCTCGACGCCGACGCCAAACAGATGGTGGCAGGGCTGGTCAAAGTGCTGCTCGAAGCGCGCACGACGCGCTGAGCGCCCGGCGCGACCGGCGGCGCCGGTGTGGCGGCGCCGGCAACGACACGCCGTTTGGATACTGCCCCCGCTTCATCATCAGGCCCGGAAAACACGGTGCGCCCGCCACCCGTCGGGCGCTGTCGCGCCATCGCGGCTGGGCGACATTTGGCGCCGCCGATGCGAAACGGGGCTTGTCGCGAATGCATGGCGGCATCCATTTCGAAACGGCAATGTCACCGGCCAGATGCTGGCCCGGCAGGTAGGTGCGCTGGTGTACGACAAGGCGCAGGCGCTGTGGCAGGGGCCAGGCGTAGTCCATACCGGCGGCTGGCGTCTCACGGCGCAGCAAGGCTGAACGCCGCCGCTACGCAGCCCCTCGCCGGCGGCGGCCCTTGGCATTAGCGGCCGGGGTAGGCGCTGGTGCCGCTGCTGGTGCCAGTGCCGCTGGTGCCGCTGGTGCCTGTACCAGTACCAGTACCAGTACCGGTGCCAGTGCCCGTGCCGGTGCCAGTGCCGGTACCGCCCGTCATTCCGCTACCGGAACTGGAGCCGCCGGCGCCACTCGAGCTGCCCGCGCTGCCGCTGCTGCCACTGCCGCTGCCGGTAGCGCCACTGCTGCCACTGCTCCCCGAGGTCGAACTCGAATGCTTCCTGTGCTTGCTCGATTTCGACTTGTTCATGCTCTTGGTCGCCGGCGTGCCGGTCACCTGCGAGCCGGTGGCGGCAGCCTCTTGCGAGCTGCCCGAGCCGGCGGCTGTCCCGGTCGGCGCCGTTTGCGCCGATGACGCGCCGCACGCGGCGGCGACGACGACGCCGAGCATAGTTTTCAATAACTGATTCATGGTCAACCTCCAAATAAAGCGAACCTGACGAACGCCGACGGCCTGCGCCGGCACGAACAGGCAGTGTATCGGCGCCGCGCGTGAGGCAGCGCTAGGTAGCCTTATCGTAACTTCGTGGGTTGAGGTGATGCTGCCGCTGCACCGTTGCCGCCGGCGTCTGCCCGCACACGTTTGATATCGATCATGCCTTGGCAGTGCTCATCCGGGAGGATACGAAGAGAAGTCGATCGTCCCGCAACCGCTGTCACACAATGGATCAGCCATGTGCAATCGCAGTAAGTCCGCAATGTGCGCCGCGCTACTACGCCTGTTGTACTTCGTGGCGGGGATCAGCTGCAGCGCGCCGGCGCTGGCCCAGCAGGCCCCCTACCCGCCGCTGCCAGGCGAACCGGCCGCGCCGACAGCGCAGGAAGCGCGCTACATGACGGCCGGCGAAGCGGCAAACGCCGCCTATGGCTTCGCCATGCAAGCGCAAAACCCCGACTCCGACAAGCTGGTCGACACCACCA
>JAQGNM010000094.1 GCA_028291845.1 Massilia sp.
GGCCACGAGGCCCACGCACTGCGCGCGCGGCTGGGCGGCATGGCGCAGCGCGAGCGCCAGGCGCTGTCGGAGCTGCTGATCGGCGATTTGACGCGCCACAATCTGTATCTGACGCGCGCTACGGCCGAGGCGGTGTATGGCGACGCCGCATTGATTCCGTTTTACTTTCACGAGCAGCTCGACAGCAAGGCGCTGGCGTCGATGTTTGCGTTTAAGAAAGGCCAGCCGACCATCTTGCGTCACGAATTCATCGGCATGACGGCCGCCGTGCCGACCGGCCCATACTGCGGGCGCATATTCAGCTATATCGACGGCAGGCGTTCGTTCCAGCAAATTTTCGACCTGGTGCGCGCCGGCTTGCGGGTCAGCGGCGTGACGTCTTTGCCGGACAACAGTACCCTGTTTGCCGACTTCCGTCCGGCCTACGACGTGCTCAATGCCATCGAGCGGGTGCTGCTGCGCGCGCCGGCGGCGTAAGCGTTCAAGCTTCGAGCAGTGTTCGCCACAGCGCCGTCACCGCCGCCGCATGCCGTTCCACCAACGCCGGCTCCACCCGCGCATTGTCCTGTCCCTGCAGGCGCACCTGGTGCTGCAGCTTGCGCATGGCGCGGTAGGCGTCGGCCACCGCCAGCGCCTGGGCTGGCTCGATCAGGCCCAGTTCGCCGCAAGCCTTGAGCAGGGCGATATTGCCGCTGTTGGCGGTCAGCTGCGGGTAGTCGTGGGCATGGCGCAGCACCAGGTATTGCACCATGAACTCGATGTCGATCATGCCGCCGGCCCCTTGCTTGAGGTCGAAACCGGTTCCGGGCGCCTGCGCCTTGTGCATGCGGGCACGCATGTTGACCACCTCCTGGCGCAGGGCGCCGGGGTCGCGCGCGCGCGTGAGCACCTGTTGGCGGATGGTGTCGAAGCGCTCGCCGATGGCGGCGTCGCCGGCGCAAAAGCGCGCCCGCGTCAGCGCCTGGTGTTCCCACACCCATGCCGAGCTGGTCTGGTAGCGCTCGAACGCCGCCAGCGACGACACCAGCATGCCGGAGGCGCCGTCCGGACGCAGGGCGGTGTCGATGTCGAACAGGCTGCCGGCCGAGGTGTGCGCCGTCATCCAGGTGATGAAGCGCTGGGCCAGCTTGGCGTAATTGGCGGGGGCGTCCTGATCGTCGTCATCGAACAGAAAGATCACGTCGAGGTCGGACACGTAGCCGAGTTCCTTGCCGCCCAGTTTGCCGTAGGCGATCACCGCAAAACGCGGCACTTCGCGGTGGCGGCTGGCCACCGTCTGCCAGGCCGCCTTGACGGTGGCGTCGACGATCAGGTCGGCCAGCGCCGACAGATAGTCGGCCAGTTTTTCGACCGACAATTCGCCGGCCAGGTCCAGCGCCAGCAGGCGGAACAGCTGGGCGTGGTGGAAATCGCGCAGGATATCCATTTGCCGCTCGGTGTCGCCGGGGGCGCCGTCGAGCAGGGTCTGCAATTCGGCGGCCAGCGCCGGGCAGTCGAGGCCGCCGCGCACGCGGTCGTCCAGCAATTCGTCGAGCAGGATCGGGTGCTGCGCCAGAAACGTGGCGGCCCAGCCCGAGGCGTTCATCATGCGAATCACGCGCTCGAGCGTGTGCGGATATTCGGTCAGCAAGGACAGATAGGCCGAGCGGCGCGCCACCGCCTCGAAAAAGTCGAGCAGGCGCGCCAGCGTGGCGCTGTGACGGCCGACGCCGGCTTCCTCGATCACCCGGGCAATCAGCGGCAGGGCGGCGCTCAGCAGCGCCAGCAGCCGGGTGCGGCTCGCTTCCGGCATCGCCTGCAGCCGCGGCGCCTGCCAGGTCGACAGCAGGCGGCGGGCGGCGCCGGCGGCGTCGTCGAAGCCGAGTCCGTTCAAGCGCGCTTCGATGGCCGCCAGGTTGTCGAGGTCGGCTTCGCCGCCGCTCGACTGCAATTGCATCTGCTCGCTCTCATCCTGCACCTTTTCGCTGAAGATGGCGTCGAACTGGGCGGCCACGAAAACGCGGTGCGCCGCCAGCGCCGACAACAGCGTAGCGGCGTCAGGCAGGCCCATCATGGCGGCGATCACCGCGCATTCCTCGGCGCCGCCGGGCACCGTGTGGGTCTGGGCGTCGTCGCGGTATTGCAGGCGGTGCTCGAGGTTGCGCAGGAAAGTGTAGGAGTCGAGCAGGGCGGCGACGGTGTCGGGCGGCAATAACTCCTTCTCGGCCAGCAGCTTCAGGGTGGCGCGGGTCGAGCGCTCGCGCAGGGCCGCTTCGCGCCCGCCGCGGATCAGCTGAAACACCTGCGCCAGAAATTCGATCTCGCGGATGCCGCCGCGCCCCAGCTTGACGTTGTTGCTGCGGTCGGGGTGCAAGCGCTCCTGGCGGTCGACCTCGGCGCGGATCTGGCCGTGCATGGTGCGGATGGCGTCGATCACGCCGAAATCGAGGTAGCGGCGGTAGACGAACGGGCGCACGATGGCGTCGAGCGCCTCGATGTCGGCCGCGGTGCCGGTCACCGCGCGCGCCTTGACCCAGGCATATCGCTCCCATTCGCGGCCCTGGACGATCAGGTAATGTTCGACCATCGACAGGCTGGCCACCAGCGGGCCGGACTTGCCGTTCGGCCGCAACGCCATGTCGACGCGGAACACGAAGCCGTCCTCGATCACTTCGGCCAGGGAGGCGATCAGCTTCTTGCCCAGCCGGCTGAAAAACTCGTGGTTCGATAGTCCCCGTTGGCCGGGGCCGGCGGCGCAGTCGCCGTCTTCCGGATAGACAAAGATCAAGTCGATGTCGGACGATACATTCAGTTCGCCGCCGCCTTGCTTGCCCATCGCCAGCACCATCAATTGCTGCGGCAAACCCGATTCTGCTCCCATTGGCATGCCATGCTGCTGCACCATCTCGTCCATCAGCGGCGCCAGTGCGGTGATGATGGCGAAATCGGCCAGCGCCGTCATGGTGGCCACCACTTCGGCCAGGTCGGCCTGTCCGCCCAGATCGCGGCGGATCAGGGCGCAGATGACCAGATTGCGCAGGCGCCGCAAGCCGCGCGGCAGCGGAATGCCGGCGTCGAGCTCGCGCCGCAGTTCCGCGCCGAAATCGCAGCGTTCGAGCGATAATTCAGCCATGGCGGCCACGCGCTGCGCGCGGCCCGGGTCGGCCGCCAGCCAGCGCTGATAAAAATGCGAGTAGTGGGCGGGATCGTCGGGCTGCAGAGCTGCATTCATGGGCGTTGGGCAAGAGGTTTGTTGTAGGGCGGGCGCATGCGGTGCGGTGGCAGGCACGAGCGGCGGGGGCGCGCGCCAGCGGCATCTCTGCTGGGCGTGCTATGCGGTAAAATTGCAGCGCATCGGCGCTGGAAGCAGGACGATGGTAAGCCAGGCGGCGGCGTTGTTGCAAGCGCTCTCGCTCTGACCAATGTGCATAACGAACGCCTGGACAAGAGTATTTTGAGCCTATTGATCGACAGCCAGGAGACCGAGGGCGCGGGTATGCACCCGCCGCACCCGCCCCTGGCGCAGCGCTGGCGCCGTCTGCGGACGGTTTGGCGGCTGTGCGATCAAGCCTCGCATCACGTGCTGGGCTGGACGGTGCGCTTCGCCCTGCTGGTGTACTTTGCCTTCGCCATCCTGTTCCTGCTGCTGCGCTATGCCATTCTGCCCAACATCGACTATTACAAAGGCGATATCGAACGAATGGCCAGCCGCGCGGTCGGCAACCAGGTGTCGATTGCCCGCATTTATGCATCCTGGCAAGGCTTGCGGCCCAACCTGTTCCTCGGCGACGTCGTGCTGCGCGATGCGCAGGGCCGCACCGCCCTCAGCTTACCGAGCGTGTCGGCGACCTTTGCCTGGTGGACCTTGCTGGCGGGCGACGCCAGGTTCGAGTCGCTCGAACTGATTCGTCCCAGCCTGGACGTGCGGCGCGACGCCGGCGGGCGCGTGTCGGTGGCCGGTATTGTGCTCGACAACAACAAAGAAGGGCGCGCACCCAACGACTGGGCGCTGCGCCAGCACCACATCGTCATCCGTGAAGGCCGCATCGTCTGGACCGATGTGAAGCGCCAGGCGCCCACCCTGGCGCTCGAGAATGTCGAATTGACCCTGACCAACAACTGGAACCGCCACCGCTTTGCCGTGCGCGCGACGCCGCCGGCCGCCCTGTCGGCGCCGCTCGACGTGCGCGCCGACTTCAGCAGCCCGCGCTTTGCCGCCAGCCGCGCCGCCGTCGCCTTGTGGAAGGGCGAGTTGTTCACCGACTTGCGCAACACCGATCTGGCTGCCTGGAAACCGTATCTCGATTACCCGTTCGAACTGAGCCAGGGCAAGGGCTCGGTGCGCGCCTGGCTGACGCTGGACCAGTCGCGACTGGCCGGGTTTACCGCCGATCTGGCCTTGGCGAATGTGGCCGCGCGGCTGGCCCCGAACGGGCCGCCGCTGGCGCTGGCCCAGGTCAGCGGCCGCTTGTCGGCCAGCGAAACCATCGCGCCGGTGGCGGCCGAAGGCACGCCCACCTTCGGCAAACATGGCCACCGCATCGCCCTCGACCAATTCGCGGTGCTGACCGAGGATGGCGTGCGCTTGCCGCCCACCACCCTGTACGAGTCCTACACCCCGGCCACCCGGGTCAAGCGCGAGAAATTCGTGGTCAGCGCGCGCGAGCTCGACCTGGCCCTGGTGGCCCAACTGGCCGCGCAGATGCCGCTGGCGCAGGCCGAACGCAGCCTGCTGGCCGAACTGGCGCCGCGCGGCCGCCTGCGCAATTTCTCGGCGGAGTGGGAAGGGCGCTATCCCTCGATCGCTGCCTGGCGCGTGCGCGGCCAGCTCGAACGGCTGGGACTGAACGCCAGGCCGGCGCGCCTGGCGGTGGCGAAAACCGCCACCAGCGAAGCGGTCACGCCGCTGCCGGCGATTCCCGGCTTCGACCGACTCTCCGGCAGCGTCGACGCCAGCGACAAGGGCGGCGCCGTGGTGCTCGACTCGGACCGGTTGCAGGTCCAGCTGCCGCAGTGGTTCGCCGACCCGGACATGAATTTCGACAAGTTCGCTCTGCGCGCGCACTGGCATTACCCCGATCCGCAGCAAGTGGCCGTCGACATCGACCGCTTCGAGGCGGCGCAGGGCGCGCTCAAGGCCAGCCTGCACGGCCGCCACGTGCTGCCGCTGGCGCCGGGCAGGGGGCCAGGCGAGGCTGACCTGCATGGCGCGCTCACGGGATTTACCATCAAGTCGCTGGATCGATATCTCCCCCTTAAAACCCCGCCGCACCTGCGCGACTGGCTGGTCGGCGCGCTCGAGGACGGCATGTTGCAAGACACCACCTTGCGGCTGCGCGGCGACCTGTCGCATTTCCCGTTTCATGCCGATACCCAGGCCGAACGCAGCCGTGGCGAATTCCGCGTCGCCGGCCGCCTTGAAAACGCCCGTCTCAACTACACCCCTGGCCACTTTGGCAAGGACGGCAAGGCGCCGCTGTGGCCGCAGGCCGAGCGCATCAACGGCTCGATCGTGTTCGACCGTACCCGCATGGAAATCAAGGCCGACACTGCCGCCACCGCCGGTGTCGCCTTGAGCGCCGTCAAGGCCGTCATTCCCGATCTGCTCTCGCACGACATGCAGCTGGAAATCGACGGCAGCGCCGCCGGTCCCTTGCAGGAATTTTTGCGCTACGTCGCCGTCAGCCCAGTCACCGACTGGATCGGCCATTTTACCGACGACGCCCGCACCACCAACGGCGCCCGCCTCGGCCTGAAACTGCGCATGCCGCTGGCGCGCATGGCCGAGACCAAGGTGCAGGGCGTGCTGCAGCTGATTAACAACGATGTCGTGCTGTTCGAAGACTTGCCGCCGCTGCAAGCTGCGCTTGGCAAGATCGAATTCACCGAGCGCGGCGTCGCCCTGAACGGCGTCGGCGCCAGCTTTCTCGGCGGGCCGCTGGCGCTGACCGGCGGCACCCAGAAAGACAACAGCATCCTCATCAAGCTGGCCGGCCAGGTCAGCGGCGACGGCTTGCGGCGCGCCTGGGCGGCGCCGGCGGCGCAGCGCTTGACCGCGCACTTCAACGGCGAGACGCGCTTCACTGGCGCGGTCGCCGTCAAGGACCACCGGGTCGAGGTGACGGTCGATTCCACCCTGGCCGGCATGGGCCTGGGTTTTCCGGCGCCGCTGGGCAAAGCCGCCGCGCTCGACAACATGCCGCTGCACTTCGTGCTGTCCGGCCTGGCAACGGGCGACCCGGCGCTGTCGCGCGACGACATCCGGCTGTCGCTGGGCTCGGCGATATCGGCCCGTTACCTGCGCCAGCGGCAAGGCAAGGGACCGTGGACGGTGCTGCGCGGCGGCGTCGGCGTCAACGTGCCGGCGCCGGAGCCGGACAGCGGTGTGATGTTCAACGTCAACATGAAGTCGCTGAATGTCGACCAGTGGCTGGCGCTGGGCAGCGCGGTCGCCGGCGCGCCGGCGGCGACGGCGGGGGTGGCAACAACCGCCGCCGCACCGGCCGAGGGCGCTGCCGCCGGTCCGCACGGCCTGGCGCAATACGTCACCCCCGACGTCATCTCGGGCCGCGCGGACGAGCTGATCGTCACGGAACGCAAGCTCAACAACGTGGTGGTGGGGGTGTCGCACCAAAAATCGAGCTGGCAAGCCAACGTCGACTCGCACCAGGCGTCCGGCTACATCACCTGGAACGAGCCGGCCAACGGCCAGGGCCTGGGCAAGGTCACGGCGCGGCTGGCCACCCTGATCATTCCGGAATCGGCCGCCGCCGAAGTGAAGGATTTATTGGAGGGCAGTAAAAGTTCCGCTTCCACCATCCCAGGCCTGGACATCGTGGCGGAGCGTTTCGAACTGTTCAACAAGCCGCTCGGCAAGCTGGAATTGGTCGCCAGCAACGAGCGCGTGGCTACCGGGCGCGAGTGGCGCATCAACCGCCTGTCGATGGTCAATCCCGACGGCGACCTGAAAGCCACCGGCAGCTGGCAAATCCGCGAGGGCAAGAGCACGACCAACCTCAACTTCAACCTCGACATCGCCGACGCCGGGCGGCTGCTCGACCGCCTCGGCTTTCCCGACACCTTAAAACGCGGCAAGGGCAAGCTCTCCGGCGACGTCAGCTGGAACGGCTTGCCATATTCGCTCGACGCGCCGACTCTGTCGGGCGCGATTGCCCTGAACGTGGCCGCCGGGCAGTTCCTCAAGAAAGACCCGGGCGCCGCCAAGCTGCTGGGCGTGCTCAGCTTGCAGGCCTTGCCGCGCCTGTTGAAACTCGATTTTCACGACGTTTTTTCCGAGGGCCTGGCCTTCGACGGCATCAAGGCCACCGCCGTCATCAACAAGGGCGTGCTGAAAACCGATAACTTGAAAATGTACGGGGTCGCCGCCACCGTATTAATGGACGGCACCGCCGACATCGCCAACGAATCGACCAACCTGCGGGTGGTGGTGGTGCCGGAATTTAACCTGGGCACCGGGCCGCTGGTGTACGCCCTGGCGGTGAACCCGGTGATCGGTCTGGGCAGCTTCCTGGCCCAGCTGTTCCTGCGCGACCCGATGATGAGGGCGCTGACCTACGAAATGAAGGTCGAGGGACCGTGGAAGGCGCCGGTGGTGACCAAGCTGGCGCAGAGAACGGCAATCACGCCGGCGCCCGCCAAATAAGTTTCAGCAAGCCGTAGCCATGAAGGGAAATCCATGACAAAAATTGCCGCCATCCAGATGGTGTCGACACCAAGCGTCGCCACCAACATCGCCACCGCCAGCCGCCTGGTCGCCGAAGCGGCAAGCCAGGGGGCGCTGCTGGTCAGCCTGCCCGAGTACTGGCCCATCATGGGTTTGCAGGACACCGACAAGGTCGATCGTGCAGAGCCGGACGGCGCCGGCCCGATCCAGGATTTCCTGGCCGGCGCCGCCCGCGAGCACGGCATCTGGCTGGCCGGCGGCACCTTGCCCTTGACCTCGTCGTCGCCCGGCAAGGTGATGAACACGACATTGGTGTACAACCCGCGGGGCGAAGCGGTCGGCCGTTACGACAAGATTCACCTGTTCGGTTTCAACAAGGGCGACGAAGCCTATGACGAAGCGCGCACCATCGTGCCGGGTCAAAACGTCGTCACCTTCGACGCGCCGTTCGGCAAGGTCGGCCTGGCGGTGTGCTACGACCTGCGCTTTCCCGAACTGTTTCGCGCCATGGGCGATTGCACCCTGATGCTGGTGCCGGCCGCGTTCACCTACACCACCGGCAGCGCCCACTGGGAAGTGCTGTTGCGTGCCCGCGCCATCGAAAACCAGTGTTATGTATTGGCCGCCGCCCAGGGCGGCACCCACGCCAACGGCCGCCGCACCTTCGGCCACAGCGTGTTGATCGATCCCTGGGGCAAGGTCACCGCGCTGCTCGAAGAGGGCGAAGGTGTGGTCATCGGCGAGATCGACCAGGCACTGATCGACAGTGTGCGCGGCAGCCTGCCTGCCCTGAAACATCGCCGACTGTGATAGCGCCATATTCGCTTCCGACTGACCTGCTATTTCCGCATGTGGCACAATGAATGACAACACAAAGCAATCTGCCTGAAGGACTCGCGCCATGACGCCATTTGAACCGAATTTGTCTACCCTCGCGGTAGCCCGCGATGTATTACTGACGCCATTCGGCCTCGACGAAGCGAAGCTGTTAAAAACGCTGGGAACGATGTTCACCCACAAGGTCGATTACGCCGACCTGTATTTTCAATTTACCAAGAGCGAAGGCTGGAGCCTGGAAGAGGGCATCGTCAAGACCGGCAGCTTTTCGATCGACCAGGGCGTCGGCGTGCGCGCCGTGTCGGGCGACCGCACCGCCTTTTCGTACTCGGATGAAATCTCCGAAAGCGCATTGCTGGAAGCGGCCGCGGCCACCCGCACCATCGCCCGCGTCGGCAACGGCAAAATCAAAGTGGCCGGCCGTACCGTGCCGACCGGCGGGCGCTCGCTGTATCTGCCCAACGATCCGCTCGACTCGCTCGACGCCACCGCCAAAGTCAAGCTGCTCGAGCGTGTGGAGAAAATGGCGCGCGCCAAGGATCCGCGCGTGGTGCAAGTGATGGCGGGCCTGGCTGGCGAATACGATGTGGTGCTGGTGGTGCGCAGCGACGGCGTGCTGGCCGCCGACATCCGCCCGCTGGTGCGCGTCTCCGTCACCGTCATCGTCGAACAGAACGGCCGTCGTGAAATGGGCTCGTCCGGCGGCGGAGGCCGCTTCAGCTACGATTATTTCAGCGACGCCGTGCTCGACCAGTACGCCAACGAGGCGGTGCAAGCCGCCGTGGTCAACCTGGACGCGCGGCCGGCGCCGGCCGGTCCCATGACCATCGTGCTCGGCCCAGGCTGGCCTGGCGTTTTGCTGCACGAAGCGATCGGCCACGGCCTCGAAGGCGACTTCAACCGCAAAGGCTCGTCGGCCTTCTCCGGCCGCATTGGCGAACGCGTCGCCGCCAAGGGCGTCACCGTGGTCGACGACGGCACCCTGCAAGACCGCCGCGGTTCGCTGAACATGGACGACGAGGGCAACCCGACCCAGTGCACCACCCTGATCGAAGACGGCATCCTGCGCGGCTACATCCAGGACACCATGAACGCGCGCCTGATGAAAATGCCGGTCACCGGCAACGCCCGCCGCGAATCATTCGCCCACCTGCCGATGCCGCGCATGACCAACACCTACATGCTCGGTGGCGACAAGGACCCGGCGGAGATCCTCGCCTCGGTGAAGAACGGTTTATACGCCGTCAACTTCGGCGGCGGCCAGGTCGACATCACCAACGGCAAGTTCGTCTTCTCGGCCAGTGAAGCGTACATGATCGAAAACGGCAAGGTCACCTACCCGGTCAAGGGCGCGACTTTGATCGGCAACGGCCCTGACGTGCTGAACCGGGTATCGATGATCGGCAACGACATGCGCCTCGATTCGGGAGTCGGCGTGTGCGGCAAGGAGGGACAAAGCGTGCCTGTGTGCGTCGGCCAGCCTACTTTGCGCATCGAAGACGTCACTGTGGGGGGGACAGGCTAATCAAACAAAAGTACACACCTACTTTTGTTTGGTTTGATCAGATAAAAAAGCCTCGGGAAACCCGAGGCTTTTTCAGTTTACGCAACCCCGATTCAGATCCACCTTCGCCTCGGGGTTCGGCGGGCCGCCTGCGGCGACACCTGCCGCCCCTGCGCGTGTAATTCAAACGAAGCTAAGGCGAACCTATGAGAGAGCTAAAAAATGAACTTACCGACGAATTTATAAACGAATCTCAAACGAAGCTGCAAACAAAATTAGATAAAAAGCCTCGGTGAACGCGTCGGCAGAGCCGGGGATTTTTCGTTTCCGCAAACCAGATTCTTGCGGCCCCGCCGGGATGAAGGGCTGCGGAATTTGCACGCCATGAATCGAGGTCGAAAAAGTTCTTGGCAGACCCAAGAGTTTTTTTAAGGCGCAATGCCGATTCTTGCGAGCTTCGCTGCGATGACGGAGTGTGCATTTGCATGAAGCTAAATCCACTGTGCCAGCGAATCCGGTTTGGTCTGAACTTGGCTTTGAATGCATTTCGGAGTGGTAGACTCGAGATCGTATTGAAAGGTGACAAATGAATCTTATCCTGGAGAAGACAGACCAAATGCGCTACTTCACTGACATGCGTGAAGTGTTCGATGCCGCGAATATTGCGCCTGAAGATTATGACTGGTACCTTAGCGACATTGAAACTAATTGGACGCCGCCAGGGTTTGCGCCAATCGACCAATGGTTTTCCGGCGAAGCGCTAGCGTCGTTTTTATGCCTGCATCAGCTGCAGTTTATCTGGGCAGTTTTCAGTGCTGTAACCAAGGGATTTCGATTATTACCGTTGAACGCACCTTATGTCGAGGGCAATCCTAATTACTGGAATGGAAGTGTGGTCGAGCCACAACTCGACGGGGGCATATTTGAAATTGCTTTTTGGGATAGCAGCGCAATCATCCTCATCAATCTTCCCGCGCAGGCTGAGCAGGCGTTCATAAGCAGATTTGCCGACACCCGACTTTTAGCGACAGCCCGAGCCTGACTTTCGCATTGGCTTGCGGCATGCTTGTTGTCGTTCTGGCGCCGAACGGTGCATTTGGATGACATATTCGACGGGCAGGAGCTCTTTAGGATCAGCAAAATGAACAATACAAACATGAACCGTTCCCTTACTTCTGCTGAGTTCGAATTGGCACAATGGATGCTGGAGAACGGCTCGCCGCAGGCGAAGGCTTTTATGTCGCAACTCGACCTGGCGGAAGTCACTTCTTTTAGATGCCCATGCGGCTGCGCAAGCATTAACTTTCAGATCAAGGGCCACGATGAGGCACCGGCGGGTGTTCATGTATTGGGTGATTTTGCGTTCGGTGAAGGTGACACCACGGGCGGAGCGTTTATTTTTGAAAGCGGAGGGCTGCTCAGTGGCATCGAGGTTTATAGTTTTTCCGACCCCATCACTGTTCTGCCGACTCCGGAAGCGTTGCGCGCCTTTTAACACTGCGGCGGCAACGCGCCCGTGGTGTCCGGCCTCCCTAAATTTGATGGGAACATTGTAGATAGGCCGATCAAATTTAGCCCACAAACCACTTACCGATAACGGATGTGTCACCCACTTTCGTTAATTGGACAGGCGTGGCATCGGCATTAAATTCGACTTCATCGCTCCGTCGTTGTTGAACAATGCCGACGACGTGTATGCGTGTTCGCGTATCCCAAATTGGCTCGCACTGTGGAATCATTTTATCTGCTAGTCACTGTATAGGGGCGGAATCGCTGGGGGCTGGGCTAGCGAAAGCAAACTACCACCCCGCTGGTGCACTGGTACGCCATGGACAGTTTGGCGATGGTGTTGGCGAGATGTTCAAACACAGACACTACACCCTCGTTCCGCTCCGCCCGGACTATCGACGCCACTATGCGGCGACCGTTCAGCAAATCCCGGCAATCAGCAGAGGACTGGAAGAGTCCACGAGACTGCATGGCTTGATACACTCGCTATCAGCCCGATCCAAAGTCCATCGCTGCGCCAGCAGGTCCAAGAAAATCTCATGAAGATTGGTATACAGGCCGGTACCGCCGATCTGTGCAACCTATACTTTATCGATGAATACACGTAAAGCTTCGGGGTCGTAGTAGATGCGGTCACGGTCCAGCGCCCCACATTGCGGCGAAATCCGCAAGAATCAGGTTTGTGTCTACCAATTTCCCTGGCTTCGCCGATCGAATGGTTACCCTGGATACAAGCACACCCCAGCGCCCATCATCGCGGCGAAGCTCGCAAGAATCGGGTTTGCGTCCCCCGGAATTTTCCCGGCTCTGCCGGGTAAATTCACTTGACTGCCCCAAAGAAAGTGGGCTTCCACTTTCTTTGGTTCGTTTAAGGTTCCCTCCAATCAGTCCAAATAAAAGTAGGGTTTCACTTTTATTTGACTAGAATTTATGCCGGAACCCCACACTCAGAAACCGTCCCAACGCGCCCGAGTAGTCCAGCGGGTTATACGCCGTGGCGCCATAGGTGAGCGGGTCGAGCGGGGCTACCTTGTCGAACACGTTCTGGATGGACGCAAACATTTCGCTATTTCGGCCCAGGGCCCAGCGCCCGGTCAGGTCGAGCGTGGTGAAGGACGCGATGCGGCAGCCGGTGGGGGCGTCGTCGCCGTTGGCGAAATGGGTCGCGCAGCCGGCGGGGTCGTCCTTGAACAGGACGTTCTTGATCGGCGCGCGGTAGTTGACCACGGCGGACAGCCGCCACGGCGCCAGGTCCCAGGTGGCGCCCAGGTTGACCCGGTCGTCGGGGGTGCCGATGCAGTTGGTGACGTCGCAGTTGCCGTGCGTGCCCGCGTAGTCGCGCGTGCTGCCATCTTGTTCGGTACGTTCCCATCTGAACAGATGAGTCCACTTGGCGTCCATCGACAGGGTGCCGCTGCCGTTGGGCAGGGTGAAGGCGGTGCGGGCGTCGAGGTCGACGCCGCGCACCTTCGTGCGCGCCGAGTTGACGTAGCGGGCCAGCACGGCGGTGATGGCGCCGGGGTCGCCGGGGGTGGTGGTGGCGGTGCTGGGGTCGCGCGACACCTGGCCGGCGGCGATGGCGGCGTCGGTCTGCTCCTGGTTGATCTCGTTCTTGCGGCGGATTTGCCAGTAGTCGAGCGAAATATTGGTCCGCGGCAGCGGATCCCAGATGGCGCCCACCGACCAGTTGCGCGAGCGCTCGGGGCTCAGGCCCGGATTGGGCGAGGTGATGATGGCTATCGATGCCGGATCGCACGCCACTTGCACCCCCAGGTTGCAGCGCAAGGGGTCGGATGCGGTGGAGAACGCGGCCAGACCGCCGCGGCCGTTTTCGGCGGCGCTCGGTGCGCGGAAGCCCTTGGCAAAGTTTCCGCGCAGGGCGAACTGGCGCACCGGCGTCCATTTGACACCGACTGCCGGGGTGTAGGCGTTGCCGACGTCGGAATAGTGGTCGGCGCGCATCGCGCCCGACACCTCGACCGTGGTCAGCACCGGTGCCAGCACCTCGGCGTAGGCGGCGCTGACGTTGCGCCGGCCGGCGTAGGCGGAGTAACCCAGGCCGATGATGTTGCCGGTCTCGGTGCCGCTGGTCGGTCCCAGTTCGGTGCGTTCGCGGCGGTACTCGGCGCCGACTGCCACGCCGACCGGCCCGCCGGGCAGCTGGCCGAACTGGCGGGTGGCCTTGAAGTCGATCTGGGCGATGCGGCTTTCGGCCTTGGCGGTGATGGTCGGCGACAGCGCCTGGTAGATGGCAGGCGAGTTAAGGCCGGCGTTTTCGGCGATGCGCCAAACGCTGCCAGGGGGCAGGGCGGCATAGGCGGGATTGTTCAGTGCGGCGGCGACGTTGGCGGCGCTGGGGTCGAGCAGGGCGAAGGCGACGTCACGCTGCAGGAAGCCGCCGCGGTTGTTCTGCACGCGGTTGGTGGAATACAGCAGCGCCGCATCCATGTCCCAGCCGTACGCCGTGCCCTTGATGCCGGCGAGCGCCCTTCCGAACTTGTCGTTGATGTCGCTGGTGCGTGGCCCGACGTCGGCGGCAAGGTAGCGCAGGCGCGCGGCAGTGCCGAAATAAGGGTTGTCCGGATGGGTGGCGCCGAGCGCCACGCCGGCGTTGCTGACCGGGCCGCCCGGAAAGCCGACCGAGGCGCTGACGGTCGATGGCGTGGTGGGCGAGTTCGATTCGCTCCAATAGTAATTGAGTTCGCCGTAGGCCTGGAACGCCGGGTTCAGCTGGTAAGTGCCGCGTGTAAACAGGTTGTAGGAATTTTGCCGCGGCTGGATCTGGCTGTATTCCTGCGGGGCGTCGGTCAGGCAGCCGCCACCGGGGTCGCCTTGCGGGTGGCGGGTGAAGTTGCGGCAGTCGGCGCCGGGAAACACGCGGGTGAAGCCGGCCCCGGCCAGGTTGCCGCGGTTGTAGTAGTCGAGCGTGACGGGGTTGCGCACATTGCCGTTGACGGCGCTGACGGCGGCGTTGTTGCCGGTGATGGCGCCGGTGCCGCCCAGGGTCTCCTGGGCCGAAAAGCCCCATGGCCGCAGATCGGAGCGGCCGATGTAGTCGCGGTCGGCGCGGTCGCGGTTGTACACTTCGCGCTTGCCGCCGAATTCCAGGCTGAACAGCATGTTGTAGCGGTCGGTGTCGAGGTTGCCGAAGCCGTGGGTGATGGCCACCCGCGCGTCGCGGCCGTCCCAGTAGCGCGACTCGCCGAAGTTGCCGCGCACGGTGGTGCCGGTGAAATCGCGGCGCAGGATGATGTTGACGACGCCGGCGATGGCGTCCGAGCCGTAGATGGCCGAGGCGCCGCCCTTGAGAATTTCAATGCGCTCGACGGCGTCGGTGGGAATGATGTTCAGGTCGGTGAAGACCTTCTGGCCATCGTCGGCCAGGCCGTACGGCGCCACCCGGCGGCCGTTGAGCAGCACCAGGGTGGAGGCGGCACCCAGGCCGCGCAGCGAAATGCCGGAGGCGCCCTGGGCGAAACCGGCGCCGAAATTGGTCGGCACCGATCCCTGGTTATCGACCGCCAGGGTCTGCAGCAGTTCGGCCACGGTGGTGCGGCCGCTGCGCTCGATGTCGGCGCGGTTGAGCGTTTGCACGGGAGTGGATGTTTCCGCTTCCGAGCGGCGGATGTTCGAGCCGGTGATTTCCACGCGGGCCATCGGCTGGCCGGGCTCGGCCACCTGGGCGCCGGCAGGCGTGGCAAACAGGCCGAGCGCGGCGCCGACGCCGGCCAGCGCGCCACTGAAGCCGCCGATGCCGCCGATGCCGCCAACGAAGAGGCTGCGCAGCGTTCGTGATAGTACAGTTTCATTCATGTCGAACTCCGTAAGTGTGGGCGTTTCCACGCGGCTGAACCTGGCACAACAAATCTGGTTGGAAATGTTAAGCAGCCTCAATGCACGACCGACGCGGTTGAAATGTCAGCGTCGAGTTTTGCATCGCGTGACCCAATTCGCATGAGGTAGATCAATCGGGTTTGCCTTCGTGACAAGGGTGTGGGGTCGCCGCAACGGGACAGCGGCGAAATTTCTGATCGACAAAGCACTTGCCAAGGCGCGCTGCTTGTTGCTATAGTCGTTCAACGTTTTTTGAAACCGCTTCGACATTCCTCATGCACGCTGCCCTGTTTTTTACCTGCTTTTTTTACTTTAGCCATTCCAGCCAACCGGCGGTGGAGTAGCGGCAGGTTTTCGCAGAAGCAAAAACTGGAACCAGCAAGACTCGACAAACCGCCGGCCACGGCGGTTTTTTTATGCCCGATACTATTCAAACCCGCACGGAGAAACGCATGCAACGCACCGACGACTTACGCATCCGCGAAATGAAGGAACTGACGCCGCCCTCGCACCTGATCCGCGAGTTCGCCTGCACCGAGCAAGCCGGCGCCACCGCTGCCAATGCGCGCATCGCGCTGCACCGTATCCTGCACGGCCAGGACGACCGCTTGATGGTGGTGATCGGTCCCTGCTCGATCCACGATCCGAAGGCGGCGATGGAATACGCCCGGCGCCTGGCCGCGGTGCGCCGCCAGCACGCCGGCGACCTCGAAATCGTCATGCGCGTGTACTTCGAAAAGCCGCGCACCACGGTCGGCTGGAAGGGCATGATCAACGACCCGTACATGGACAACAGTTTCAGGATCAACGACGGCTTGCGCATGGCGCGCGAACTGCTGCGCGACATCAACGAGTTGGGCCTGCCGGCCGGCACCGAGTTCCTCGACGTGATCAGCCCGCAGTACATTGCCGACCTGATCAGCTGGGGCGCGATCGGCGCCCGCACCACCGAGTCGCAGGTGCACCGCGAGCTGGCGTCCGGCCTGTCGTGTCCGGTCGGCTTCAAGAACGGCACCGACGGCAACATCAAGATCGCCGTGGAAGCGATCAAGGCGGCCTCGCAGCCGCACCATTTTTTATCGGTCACCAAGGGAGGCCATTCGGCCATCGTCTCGACCAGCGGCAACGAGGATTGCCACATCATCCTGCGCGGCGGCAAGGCCCCAAATTACGATGCCGACAGCGTCGACGAAGCCTGCCGCCAGATCGCGGCCCAGGGTCTGGCCGCCCGCCTGATGATCGACGCCTCGCACGCCAACAGCTCGAAAAAGCCGGAAAACCAGATCCCCGTCTGCGCCGAGATCGCCCGCCAGGTAGCAGCCGGCTCGGACCGCATCATCGGCGTGATGGTCGAATCGAACCTGGTCGCCGGCCGCCAGGATTTAATTCCAGGCAAGGAACTGGTCTACGGCCAATCCGTCACCGACGGCTGCATCGACTGGGACAGCAGCCTGACAGTGCTGGACGACTTGGCAGCTGCAGTCCGCCAGCGCAGACTGCGCCAGGAATAAGGAAACGCGAACAATCCGCCGCGGCTTTCCCGAGGCGAACCCCGATCTGAATCGGGGTTGCGTAAACTGAAAAAGCCTCGGGTTCCCCGAGGCTTTTTTATCTGACTAACCAAACAAAAGTAGGTTTTTACTTTTGTTTGATTTAAAACGAGTATCGCGCTCCGGCCTTGAAGTAACGGCCAATCGCGCCCGAAGCGTCCATCGGGTTGTAGCTCATGCCGCCGTAGGTCAATGGATCGAGCGGAGCGATCTTGTCGAAGACGTTGTTGATCGAACCGAACAATTGCAGGTTCTTGCTCAGGTTGTAGCGTGCCGACAGGTCGATCGCGGTGAACGAGGCCAGTTTGCAGCCGTTCGGTGCAGCGGTGCCATCGGCAAATTTCGATGCGCAGCCGTCGCCTTCAAACAGGATGTTCTTCATGTCCGAACGGTAGTTGGCGGTGGCCGTCACGTTCAGGGCATTCCAGTCCCAGCCGGCGACCAGGCTGATCTTGTCTTTCGGGGTACCGGCGCAGTTCGAGGTATCGCAGTTGCCGTGGGTGCCGGCGTACTGGTAGCGCAGGGTTGCCGACTCGGTGCGTACCCACGAAGCGACGTGGGTCCAGGTCAGGCCCAGGGTGCCGCGGCCATACTCGCCCATCGGGATGCGCTGCTTGATATCCAGATCGACGCCCTTGACTTCGGTGAAGCTCGAATTGCGGTATGGCGCCTGGGTCAGCAGCACGCTGCCGGAATTCGGAATCACCGCGCCGTTTGCGTCAACCAGGTTGTTGTCCGAACGCAGAGCGCTCGGCAGGGCGGCAGCTTCCGAGTACGACAGCGGATTGATCTCGTCGGTGCGCTTGATCTTCCAGGCGTCGAGCGACATGCTGGTGTTGTTGAGCGGATCCCAGACGACGCCCAGGGTGACGCCCTTGGATTTTTCAGGACGCAGGTCCGGGTTGCTCAGCTTGAGCGCGGTGATCGATGCCGAGCAGTCGTTGGTGCTGGCGCCAGGCGCCGGGGTGCCGTTCGGGCAGCGCACCGGATCGCGCGCGGTGGCAGTGCCGACCGACAGCGAGTTGCCCGATTCGGCGCCGCTCGGGGCGCGGAAGCCTTCCGAATAGGTGCCGCGCAGGGCGAAGGTGCGCAGCGGCGTCCACTTGGCGCCCAGTTTCGGCGTGGTCGACGAGAACTGGCTGTACTTGTCGTAACGGGCGGCGGCGGACAGTTCGACCGTCTTGATGATCGGCGCGGCCACTTCGACGAACACGGCGGAGATGTTCTGGTCGCCGAACGCCGCGGTGTAGTTCGAATTGATCGAGCCGTTGTCGGTGCCCGACAGCGAAGGGTTGGACAGCTTCTCGCGGCGGTGCTCGGCGCCGACGGCAACGCCGAGTGCGCCGCCAGGCAACTGCATCAGTTCGCGCGAGGCCTTGAAGTCGATCATGTCGAGCTTGGTGGTCGAGTGCGAGGTCGCGGTGGTCGCCAGCGCGGCGTACAGCGCGGCCGAGTTCCTGCCTGCCTGGGCGCCCAGGTAGTACGGGAAGTACGGGCTGGCGGAATTGCCCAGCGCGTCTTTCAGCACGTTCATGTTGATCATGTTGCTGTAGGCGAGATCGAGTTTCGACTCGGAATGCACAAAGGCGGTATCGAAATCCCAGCCGGCGTAATTGCCCTTGGCGCCGAGCACCAGGCGGTTGAAAGTGTTGTCGACCGAACGGGTGCTGGCACCGATGTCGAAGGCCGAGTAACGCACGCGCACCGGCACGCCGTATGGATTTTGTGGATGGTTGGCGGCCAGCACGATGGTGGTGCCGGCGCCGGAGCCGTAGTTGATCACGCCGGCGCGGGTGGTCGGATTGGAGAACACCACGGTTGGGGTGATGCTGGCCGGTACCAGGGTGAAGGCGGTATCGCGCTTCGAGTAACCGGCTTCGGCGTAGATCTGCAGGTCGCTGTTGATGACCTTGGTGCCGCGCGCGTACAAGTTGCCGCCGTTGATTTGCGGCTGCATCGAGCGGAACTGGTCCTGGTGCCATACGCAGCCGTTGGCCGGCACCGGCTGTACCGAGGTCGACAGCGCGTTGCAGCCTGGCAGGAATTCATAGGCCAGGGTCAGCGGATTGCGGATCGCGCCCACCGGGGTGGCGCCAGGCACACCGCCACGCACGTCGCCGGAAGCGAACTGGGTCGCCAGCGGGTAGCCCCATGGGCGGATGTCGCCGTGACCGATCCAGGCGCGGTCGGCGCGGTCCTTGTTGAGCAGCTCATTATTTTGGAACAGTTCGGCGTTCAGCAGGATGTTGTAGCCGTCGGCGTCCAGATCGCCCTTGCCCCAGGTGACCGAACCCTTTTGCATTTCGCCGTCACGGTATCTCGAGGTGCCCAGTTCGACCTTGGCGGTCAAGCCCTGATAGTTCTTTTTCAGAATGATGTTGACGACGCCGGCGATGGCGTCGGCGCCGTAGGTCGACGAGGCGCCGTCCTTGAGGATTTCAATGCGCTCGACCGCTTCCATCGGCACGGTCGACAGGTCGGTGAAGCTCTTCTGGCCGTCATCGGCGCGGGCGAACGGCGCCATGCGGCGGCCGTTGAGCAGCACCAGGGTGGAGGTCGCGCCCAGGCCGCGCAGCGAGATGGCGGTCGAACCGGCGGCGAAACCATTGCCGAAGCCGGTCGGCAGCGAGCCGGCGCCGTCAGCGGTCAGCGTTTGCAGATATTCGGCAACGGTGCCCTTGCCCGATTTGGCGAGGTCGGCGGCGGTCACCACCTGTACTGGCGACGCCGTCTCGGCGGTGGCGCGCTTGATGCTCGAACCGGTGATTTCCACACGTTGCAGTGGCGCGGCCGACACGCTCTCCTGCGCCAGGGCCGGCTGAGCGAAGGCAATGGTTGCCAGGGCCAGCGAGACCGCCTGTGCGACGGTTGTTTTTTTGTACATGGTGACTCCGGTATTGACGTGATTGAAATGACTGCTGCGGGGCATACATATTCGCCTGGGGGGCGCAAAACGAGAAAAATTTTCCCGTTTCCAGTTTGCAACGAAAGCAGTTTGATCGTGACGCTTGAAAATATTGGAAGAAACAATCTTTCAGGCGGAGTCATCTGACCACCGGCGTATACGGGTGTCAATACCACGCACACGGCGCATTTGTAGTGGTACAACAAATTTGCTGCCAAGCAGTCCGCTTGTGACGTCCTATTTTGCATTGCAACATAAACATCCAAGGCGAGTAAGCAGATGTAAAGTAGGGTGAATTGGATGTTATCGCAGCAATTCGGCGGCGATTGCTGCATCGCGGTACGACGTGCATATCAAAAATATTTATTTTGCTGTGCTTGCGCGGTCCGTTTTGTGCAGTAAGTAATGTGTTGTATGCCAACAACAAAATTCGCGGGACTGGCGGAGGGCGGATTTTGCCGCCGCTGCGCCGATATGCGTTATTGTTACGGCTTTTTAACGCACCCGGCCGTCCCAGCGCTCCTATGCTTGCCTATATTCTGCGTCGCCTGTGGCAGATGCTGCCCACGATGGCGGGGGTGGTGTTGCTGGTGTTCGCCCTGTTCAACTGGGTCGGCGGCGATCCCGCTTATCTGCTGGCGGGCAAAATGTCTTCTGCCGAACAAATCGCCAACATCCGCCGCCAGCTCGGCGTCGATCAGCCGGTGTGGGTCCAGCTCGGCATTTTTGTCCGGCAAATCATCACCTTTGATTTCGGCAACGCCTGGAGCACAGGCGAACCGGTCCGGCACATCATCGCCAGCCGGCTGGGACCGTCGTTGACGGTGCTGATTCCCCTGACCGTCCTCGAGACGGTGATCGGGGTGGCGCTGGCGCTGGCGATCGCCTTCGTGCGCGGCTCGCTGACGGACCGCGCGGTGATGGTCGCCTGCACCGTCGGCATGTCGATTTCGATCCTGGTCTACATCGGCGTGTTTCAATACGCGCTGGCTTACCGGCTCGGCTGGTTTCCGGTGCAGGGCTGGGGCGAGCGCCTCGGCGAAAACCTGCTGCATTACGCCGCCTTGCCGATCCTGATCGGCCTGGCCGTCTCGATCGCTCCCACCTTGCGCCTGTACCGCAGCTTCGTGCTCGACGAAGCGGGCCAGGATTACGTGCGCACCGCGCGCCAAGGGCTTGTCGGAACGGCGCATCCTGTGGGTGCACGTGTTGCGCAATGCCGCCATTCCCATCATCACCCATGTGATGGCCAATTTGCCGGCCTTGTTGATCGGCGCGTTTTTGCTCGAACGTTTTTTCGGCATTCCCGGCATCG
>JAQGNM010000100.1 GCA_028291845.1 Massilia sp.
TTGCCGATCATCGTCTGAAAAGTGCGGGTGCCGCGGAACCACTGGTGCAGCGCGCCGCCGCCATCGCCCATCGGATTATCGAGGCTCTGGTTCGGACCGGCGCCGAAACCATCGAGCGAGATGGAAAAGCAGCGTACTGAAAGTTGGGACATCGGTTCTCCTGATATAAAGAAATTCAGAAAATTCAGAAAATTCAGAAATATTCGGCCACGGGCCGCCACCAGATGGACAGTGTAATGCATGCCGCGGCGGCGGCGATGCATGAGCCACTGGCTGCGCTGACGGCGAAAAAAACCGCCGCTACGGATCGACCGGGCGGCGGCTATTGGAATGCTTGCGCAGTGCGGCGCGGGCGGGAGCGTTTTTTTAAAACCGCTCGTACTCGTGCAGGTAGCGCCAGTGGCCGGACGGCAAACTGGCCATCGGCACGCGGCCGACGCGGATGCGGCGGGTCGACACCACCGTCAAACCGACCATGCGGCACATGTGCACCAGCTGGCCGGGGCGGATGCCCTTGCCGGCAAAGCGCAGCCGCGTTTCGTTCTGCCAGCTGGCTTTCATGGGCAGCAGGGGTTTGCCATTAAAACTCAAGCCGTGGTTGAGCAAGGCCAGGCCGCCTTCGCGAATCTCGCCCGCCACTTCGACGACGAATTCCTGCTCGACCCGGTTGGCTTCATCGAGCAGTTTGCGGGTGACGCGGAAATCCTGGGTGTAGACCACCAGCCCGCTGGCGCGCGCATCGAGCGGCGTGGTCACGGTCAGGTTGGCCAGGTGGCGTTTCAGGAAGCGCTGCTTGCCATGCTCGGCCAGCACAAGATTTGCTTCCGTCAGCAGCTTCACGGCGGCATCGGCATCGACGCCGGCCGGCTTGTGCAGCAGGATGGTAACCGGCACGATTTCGGCCAAGGTGGCATCAGGGTGCAAATGCACTTCCTGGTCGTCGGCCACGCGCGCGCCCGCCTCTTCCACCACCGCGCCATCGACCAGCACCCAGCCGCCGGCGATGTACTTGTCGGCTTCGGCGCGCGAACACGGCACCATTTCGGCGACCCGCTTGGCCAGCCGGATAGTGCCGTCGGCCTCGGTATTTTTCTTGAACTCGATCTCGCTCATCGGGCCGCCCGCCAGTCCTTGAAGAAGCTGGTGAACACGGCGATGACGTGGTCGACATCACGCTCGGTGGTGTTGATGTGGGTGACCAGCCGCGTGTGCTGGCCGACGGTGGCGCGGATGCGTTCGCGCAGCAGGGCCGCGCGCAGGCTGTCGACGGCCTCGGGCGGCACTTCGACATAAAAAATGTTGGTCTGCGGCGTCGCCACTTGCAATTCTTCGATCTCGGCCAGGCCCATCGACAGGCGCGCGGCATTGGCATGGTCCTCGGCCAGGCGCTCGACATTGTGTTCGAGGGCGTACAAGCCGGCGGCCGCGAGGATGCCGGCCTGGCGCATGCCGCCGCCCAGCATTTTTCGCCAGCGCTTGCCGCGCTCGATAAATTCTTTTGGCCCCAGCAGCACCGAGCCGACCGGCGCGCCCAGGCCTTTCGACAGGCACACCGAGATCGAATCGAAGCCGACCGCCGCGTCGCGCAGCGAAATGCCCTGCTTGACCGCGGCATTGCAGATGCGCGCGCCGTCGAGGTGCGTGGCCAGACCTCGCGAACGGGCAAAGGCGGTCGCTTCAGCAATGTAGTCCTGGCCCAGCACCTTGCCGCCGATGGTGTTTTCCAGCGCCAGCAGGCGCGAACGGGCAAAGTGCATGTCGTCCGGCTTGATGTAGTGGGCGATGTCGCTGACGGCGATGCTGCCGTCGGGCTGGTTGGCGATCGGCTGCGGCTGGATACTGCCAAGGACGGCGGCGCCGCCGCCTTCGTACTTGTAGGTGTGGGCGTCCTGCCCCACCAGGTACTCGTCGCCGCGCGCGCAGTGCAGCAGCAGGGCGATCAGGTTGCTCTGGGTGCCGGACGGGGCGAACAGGCCGGCCTCGAAGCCGAACATTTCGGCGGCGGTTTCCTGCAGCAGGTTGACGGTGGGGTCGTCGCCGTAGACATCGTCGCCCACCGGGGCTGCCGCCATGGCGGCGCGCATCGCCTGGTCGGGTTCGGTGACGGTGTCGCTGCGCAGGTCGATCCAGTATTCGCTCATGAGAGTTCTGCTTGTTTGGTATAAAAACGATGGCCCATCTCTTCGAGGCCAAGAGTACTCAATACTTCCTCGAGCCGCTCGCTCGGCCGCTTGCGCGGCAGATCCTTGTAGCTGGCGACGATCAACTCGTTCTTCATCGAGTGCTCCCAGCCGACCAGCTCAGTCACATTGACCTGGTAGCCGTGCGCCTCGAGCTGCAGGCAGCGCAGTACATTGGTCACCTGGCTGCCGAATTCGCGCGTGTGCAGCGGGTGGCGCCAGATTTCGGTGAGCGCGCTTTTGCCCAGGTCCTTGCCCTTGTTTTTCTTCAGCACGCTGGCCACTTCGGCCTGGCAGCACGGCACCAGCACCATGAACTTCGCCTTCTTTTTCAGGGCGAAATCGATGGCGTCGTCGGTGGCGGTGTTACAGGCGTGCAGTGCGGTGACGATGTCGATACGGTCAGGCAGCTTGGACGATTCGGTGGACTCGGCCACCGACAAGTTCAAAAAACGCATGCCGGGAAATTCCAGCCTGGCAGCCAGCTCCTCGGATTTCCTGACCAACTCCTCGCGCGTTTCGATGCCGTAGATGCGCGAGCCGTCGGCCAGGTGCTTGAAGAACAGGTCATACAGGATGAATCCGAGGTAGGACTTGCCGGCGCCATGGTCGACCAGCGAGACTTGCGGGTGGTCCTGCTGCACTTCGCGGATCAGGGGCTCGATGAACTGTACCAGGTGATACACCTGCTTGAGCTTTCGGCGGCTGTCCTGATTGAGCTTGCCGTCGCGCGTCAAGATGTGCAGTTCCTGCAGCAGCGCCACCGACTGGCCGGGACGTACTTCAGGCGGCAGCTCGATGGGTTTGACGGCCTTGGCCGGCGGGTCGGCGCGCTTCATCGATCAGTGGTTCTTTTCTGCAGCGTGGTTGATGGTGTACTTGGGGATCTCCACCACCAGGTCGGCATCGTCGATGATGGCCTGGCACGACAGGCGGGACACCGCTTCCAGGCCCCAGGCCTTGTCGAGCATGTCTTCTTCCTTTTCTTCGGGCTCATTGAGCGACGCATAGCCTTCACGCACCAGCACGTGGCAGGTGGTGCAGGCGCACACGCGGTCGCAGGCGTGTTCGATCTCGATGTCGTTTTCAAGCAACAGATCGCAGATCGATTTGCCGGCGGGTGATTCAAGGACGGCGCCTTCAGGGCAGTACACGGGATGGGGCAGGATAACGATTTGGGGCACGAAAATTCCTTTCAAACAAAAGTGAACACCTACTTTTGTTTGGGTTAATTAGTAAAAATCACCGGCAAAGCCGGATGATTTTTGAAGGGGACGCAAACCCGATTCTAGGCGGCGTTCGCCTCGATGATTGACGGTTCGGGTTAGCATAATACTGATGATCAGACTTCATCCAGCGACTTGCCGGACAGTGCGGTACGCACGCTCTGGTCCATGCGGCGGGAGGCGAATTCTTCGGTGCCGTGGGCGAGTGCGTCGACTGCCGCGTGGAGGGCGGTTTGCACCGCCGGCACGTCCGCAGGGGCGCCCTGGGTGGCCGCCGCCGCGGCGCGAACCTGGTCCATCAGCGCCGCAATATTTGCGCGGTCCTCATCGCTGAGCAATGCGCTGTCGGTATCGAGCGCCGATTGCGTCGCCAACAAAATCCGCTCGGCCCCGACCTGCTCTTCGCGCAGCGCGCGCATCACCATGTCGTGCGAGGCCTCGGTATACGACTCCTGCAGCATGCGCGCCACATCATCGTCGGCCAGTCCGTAGGACGGCTTGACGGTGATATGCGCTTCGACGCCGGAGCGGGTTTCGCGCGCC
>JAQGNM010000102.1 GCA_028291845.1 Massilia sp.
CGCGCAGGTGGCGGCGGCCGGCTTGATTTCAGGCTCGGCGGCGCCATAGCGCGCTTCGCTGGCGCCGACGATGCATTCGGTGATGACGGCCGGCGGCAGGCCGTACAGCGCACCCTGGAACGGATAACGGGTGAACACCTGTTTGCTGTAGACCCAGGCTTCGCGGTTCTGCCAGTGCAGGTTCGAGCCGAGCAGCTTGTCGTACAGCTTGAGCACGTACGCATCGTTGGAGAACATGATGTGGCCGGCGTAGTCGAAGGTGAAGCCGTTGTCGACGATGGAACGGCACCAGCCGCCGACGGTGGCATTACGCTCGAGCAGCAAGGCGTCCTTGCCCAGGTGGTAGGCGGCCGACAGGCCGGTCGGGCCGGCGCCGATGATCACGCACGGCACCGTCTGCAGGGCGGTGTTCGGCAAGGCATTGACGGCGGCGTTGGCGCCGATGGCGGCGGCGACGGCGGCGGCCGGCGCGCTGGCGGTGGCGGCGCCCGGCTTGGTTTCGCCCAGGATGCGGTGCATCTGCTCGGCGGTGTTCTGCCAGGAGGTGCCGGCGACGATGGCGCGCATTTCATCGACCATGCGGGCACGTTGTTCCGGCGTCATGGCCAGGGCGGCGTCGCAGGCGGCGATGAATTTTTCAGCGGTGTCGGCAATCGCCACCACGTGGCCGTACGGCACCTTGACGTCATGAATCGGCGTGCTGACGATCGGCAGTTCGGCCGCCATGTATTCGAGCACCTTGGTCGGGCTGATGAACTTGGTCGACTCGTTCATGGCGAAAGGCATCAGGCAGACGTCCCAGCCGGCCAGGAACTGCGGCAAGGCGTCGTAGCCCTGCTGGCCGAGGTAGTGGATGTTGGCGTGGCGCGGCAGGCTGGCCGGGTCGATCTTGACCACCGGCCCGACCATCACCAGCTCCCATTGCGGACGGGCGGTGGCGATCGCCGCCAGCAGGTCGATGTCGAAACGCTCGTCGATGACGCCGTAAAAACCCAAACGCGGACGGTTCAGCTGCGCTTGCGCCGGATGGCTGATGCTGTGATCGCGCGCCTTGCCGAAATGGGCGGCGTCGACGCTGCTCGGGAAGCAGTGAGCGTTGGCGTGGCGCGCTTTTTTCGCTTCGTACAGGCTGGGGCCGCCGGTGAACACGACGTCGGCGCGCGCCAGCAGCGCCGTTTCACGCTGCAACAACTGCTTCGGCGGATTTTTGAAGGCGGACAATTCGTCCATGCAGTCGTACACCACCAGCGATGGGCGCATGCCCTGCAGCAGCGGCATCGCCATCGGCGTATAGAACCAGACGATCGGCGCTTCGCCTTCCGGGACCAGGCCGGCCAGCAAAGGCTTGAGCAAGTGAATCTGGTCGTCATGGAAGCCAGGCACGTCCAGCGGCGTGAACGGCTGACACACCGTGACATTCGGTGCCACCTGGGTCTTTTTCAGCACCGGCGCGCCGAAGTGGTGTATCGGCTCTTCGATCATGATGACGTTGTAGAACTGCGCCAGGCGGGTCAGCAGTTGTTGAGGGCGCTGGAAAACGAAGTCCCAACGAAGGTGGCAGAAAACGACGATGGTGGAAGCGGACATGAAAACAACCTTTCTGCCCTCGGGGGCAATTCGTTTGGCACGATATCGCCGTGACGCCACGGCGAACTATCGCTGTTGATACCACTAAGTACAAAGCGTGCGGGATGATCGAATGTCAATCCGCCGCCTAGATGTAACAATCGTAACATCGGCGAGCTCAGTCGGCTTTTTCAATTGCGCGCCGAAATATTATTAATTTGAAACAATGTTAAATCGTCGGCAGTTTCTGAGGGGCAAAGGCTTACTGAACATTGCCAACTAATGAATTATTTAACCTTGTGTAGGACGGCACTTACAGAATGTCGGGAGCGCGGCTGATCATTTTTTAACCGGCGGATTACTAACCGCTTGTTACTGACAGCCGATGTCCGCGCTGCGTCAGCCAATTTCAGGCATACGATGGGACCATCATGGCGGAGCGGTTCGCCAAGCAGTGTCAAGCGGTACGCTGCCTTATGGCAGCATCGGACTTGCGCCGCCGCCCAGCAAGGCCGTTCGCGTCACCTCGTGGTCGAGCTGCGCCAGCCACCATGCCAGCGCCCTGCCCTGCGTGGCGCGCGCCGGCGGCCTGTTCCAGGCGGCGCAAAACTGCATCAAATGAGACGGCCGGTCGACTCGTTTGAGCACCAGGCTGCCGTTGTCGAGGTAGGGCCGGGCATACGGTTGCGGCAGAAAGCCGATGCCCAGGCCGCGGATCTGGGCGTCTATTTTGGTGCGCATATCCGACACCGTGAATACGTCCTGGCCCGGCAGCACCGCCACCGTCAGGCCGCCGCCCCGTTCCACCGAATCGGCCAGCGCCACCGCCCGGTGCCGGCGCAGCACCTCGTCGGTCAATGGCTCGTCGATCCGCGCCAGCGGGTGGTGCGGCGCCACCGCGAACACAAACGGCACGGCGCCCAGCGCGCGCTGCTCCAGTCCCACCGGCAGCTTGGCGTCGACCACCACGCCAAGGGCCAGGTCGGCGCGGCCGGAGGTCAATGCGGCGAGCGTGCCCGACAGGGTCTCGGTGCGCAGGCGCAGCCGGGTCGGCGGGTTCATGGCAAGGAAGGCTTCGCACAATTGCATCAGCGGCAGGCGGTCGATCACGCTGTCGACCGCGATGGTCAGCTGCGCCTCCCAGCCGGTGGCCACCCGTTTGACCCGATTGGCCACCGCGTCGATGTCGAGCAGCAGCCTGGCGCCCTCGCGCAACAACTCCTTGCCTGCCTCGGTCAGGCGCGCCTGGCGCGAGCTGCGGTCGAACAGCAGCACGTCGAGGGCCTCTTCGATGGCCCGCACCCGGTAGGTCAGCGCGCTGGGCACCATGTTGCTGGCGCGGGCGGCGCCGGCGAAGCTGCCGCTGTCTTCGATCGCCTGCAGCATGGCCAGGGCGGCGGGGGTGAGAACGTCGCGGGCGGAAGTCATGTTTATAAATGATCGTTGAAATTATTTGAATGATGCCATCAACTCCGTTCAGCCGAAAGAGAGCCTGGACGGCGCACAATGGATCCCATCGCGCAATAGCAACCATTACACAAGGAGCACACCATGATCACAGTTCGCCATTCCCAGGACCGCGGCCAGGCCGATTTCGGCTGGCTGAAAAGCCAGCACTCGTTTTCCTTCGGCGAGTACTACGATGCCAACCACATGGGTTGGGGCAATCTGCGGGTGATCAATGAAGACAAGGTGACGCCCGGTTCGGGCTTCGGCAAGCACGGCCACAAGGACATGGAAATCATCTCCTACGTGCTGGCGGGCGAACTGGCGCACCAGGACAGCATGGGCAACGTCAAGACGATTCCGCCGGGCGACGTCCAGCGCATGAGCGCCGGCAGCGGCGTGGTGCACTCGGAGTTCAACCACGCGGCCGACCAGACCACCCACTTTCTGCAAATCTGGATTCAGCCGAACGTGAAAGGCATTCCCCCCAGCTACGAGCAAAAAAGCTTCGCGGTGGAAGAAAAGCAAGGCGCCCTGCGCCTGGTCGGTTCGCCCGACGGCGCCGACGGCTCGGTCAAGCTGCATGCCAATGCCGCCATGTATGCCGGCCTGTTCGACGGCGAGCAGAAGGCCGAGTTGCGCATCGATCCGGCCCGCAAAGCGTATGTCCACGTGGTACGCGGCGCCATCGATGTCAACGGCCATCCGCTGAAAGCCGGCGATGCGCTGTTGATGGAGCAGGAAGACCACATCGCGCTGTCGAATGGCATCGATGCCGAAGTGATCGTGTTCGATTTAGAAGGGTAAGTTTTAGGGCCATCCCGCCTTTGGCGGGAGTGCCCCAAAACTTTTTGAGCCGGGCTGAAGCCCAGCACGCCAAAACAAAAAGACGCGTCCGTTAGCTTGAACGCTTGCTTCTAAGACTTACTTGCCGAGTTCCTTGCGGACGGCGGCGGCGCTGTTGCCGACTTTGTCGACCGCTTTTTGCAGTTCTTCGCGGGTCACGCCCAGGGCTTGGGTCCAGTGGCGCACCTCGTGTTCTTCCTTCATCGCGATGCGGCTGCGGTCCTGCTGGCCGCGGTTGGTCAAGTCGTCCGACATGGTGATCTCCTTATAGATAAACGCTCAAGCGAAATGCATGATGCATGAGCCAGAAGATGCCGTCGGGGTGCGCGCCTGTCCGTGCGCTGACGCACAATCACACACCTTGTCTACCTTAATAATTCCAGTGATAAGTCCCAGCGCTCGCGCCAAACGGCTAGCGCTTCGTGCGAGCGGAACGCCGTCGACAGCCGTGCCAGCGGCACGCGGTACAAGTCGTTCAAGCCCAGCGCCAGGGTCACCGGGTTCCACAAGGCGTGTTTGGGCGACTTGCGCGCGCTGCCCTTGACGCGGGCGCCATCGTCGCCGAATACGCCGAGCGCCTCGCCGAGCGCCTTGTCGAGATCGATTTTCACCAGCGCCGCAAAGGCGTCCAGCACCTGCTGGCGGCCGATGCCGGCCTGCGACTCTTTTGCCGGCGGCGGCGGTGGCGGCGGCAGCGCCGCGCGCGCCAGTTGCGCCGGCAGGCGCTCGATATCGCGCTTTTGAAAGCGCAGCTCGTCGAGGCCGCGCCGCAAGCCGCCCTCGGGCAGTTGGGCGACGATTTTATGGACGTCCTTGGTGCGCGTGATCAGCACGTCGGCGCTGCCGGCGGCCAGCCGGGCGACGTCCCCGGCCAGAAAAATCGGCGCCGCGTACCCGCCGTTGGCGTCGCCGAACAGGCTGGCCAGGGCCGGATCGTAATCGAGCCAGACATACGGGGTCAGGTGTTCGAGCAGGCGCGGCAAGTCCCACGTTTCACCGGTGCTGGCAATCAGCCAGGCGCAGGCCTGGGCGCTGGTGGCGCGGAAAGGAAGTTCGGGCAGGGTCATGGCGGTATTATCGCCGATCAGCGGCGCCATCGATGCGCCTCCCGCACGACGGGCGTGCTGGGCTTTAGCCCGGCTCAAAAAGTTGTAGAGCACTCCCGCCCCAGCGGGATTGCTCTGCAACTTCCTCGCATGCTAGGCTGGGGTCTTTACTTTATCGACGCGGACCGCTGCATGAACTACCTGATCCTGACCCGCGCCGGCCTTGACGATTTCGCCGCGCACGCCGGCGCGACGGTACGGACCGGCGTCACCGTCCATCTGAACCCCGGCGTGGCCGGCGCCGACGACATCGCCGCCTTGCGCGCTGCCGGCGCCACCGTCGAGCTGCTGGAAATGGCGCTCACCTACGCCGAGGCGGCTGAAGCCGCCTTCGCCATCCCCAGGCCGGCCGGGGCGACGCTGTGGATCGAGGCGCCGCCCGCCCCGCGCGC
>JAQGNM010000119.1 GCA_028291845.1 Massilia sp.
GCGCCTGGGGCTGGTGGCGAGTTCGGGTACATCCGCTTGCCGCGGGTAGGTGAGGAAGTGGTGGTGATGTACCCCGATGGGAATATTGATCATCCCTTGATCATTGGTGGGGTGTATAACGCGACCCATTCGCCGCCGTGGAAGGTGCCGAATCAAGCAGCATTGTCCGGCCTGCGCAGCCGCGAGCTGGGCAGCGGCGACAGATCCAATCATCTGGTGCTCGACGACACCGCCGGCAAAATCCAGGCGCAATTAAAAAGCGATCACGCGTGCAGCCAACTGTCGCTCGGACACATCACCCGCATCGAAGATACGGCTGGCCGAAAAGATCTGCGCGGTGAAGGGTGGGAGCTTGCAACCAACGCATGGGGCATCGCTCGCGCCGCCCAGGGCATGCTCATCACCACTGAAGCGCGACCGAATGCGGCGTCTCACATCAAAGACATGAGCGAGACGAGTCAACGATTGGACATGGCGGCACAAATCCATGAACAACTGGCCAAGATGGCGATCAGCCATGAAGCACAAGAAAGCGGCCAGCAAAGCGAGGCTGCCGATGATGTCAAAGCGCAAAATGCAGCGATCGTTGGCGGGGCAAAACAGACAGTTCCCGGCCTGGCCGAGCCACATCTGGTTGTAGCAAGCCCTGCCGGCATCGAGCTCACCAGTGCGCAGTCGACGCACATAGTCAGTAGCCGGCATACCGCCATCACCAGCGGAGCCAGTCTGTCAATTGCCAGTGTCGACGGCATATTCGCCAGCGTTGGCAAGACGTTCAGGCTATTTGTGCACAAGGCGGGAATGAAGCTGGTGGCGGCTGCCGGCAAGGTGTCGGTGCAGGCGCAAAGCGATGATGTTGAAATCATTGCCAACAAGGTGCTGGAGCTGTTGAGCGAAACCGACTGGGTGACGATACGCGGCAAAAAAGGGGTGCGGCTACAAGGTGGCAACAACATGGTCGAAGTGGGCGAGCAAGTGCAGTTCTTTACGTCATCACCAGTCCTGTTCCACGGCAATCTGGAGACGTTGGCGCCGAAAAGCGTTTCGCAATCTTTTAACGAACGAAAGTCCGACTATCGCTTCGATCAGGAGGTCAATTTCGTCAATGCCAACATGCAGCCGGAAAAGGACATCGCCTTCGAGCTTGTGCGGGGCGACGGCGCTGTCTTTGATGGGAAGACAGCGGCGAACGGCAGTACCGAGTTACAGAAATCCGGCGGATTCGACTCTTATACCATCCGCTACAAAGGAGAGCTGCCGTGAGCGACAGCGTGGTATTGCATGACAGCGAATAGAACTTGAACAGTTTTATCGCAGGGTCAGCCCAGCCAGATCGAACGGCGGCGCCTCGCCCTTGACCGCGCCTGCCAGCAGTTTGGCCGACCCACAGGCAAAAGTAAAACCCAGCGGACCCTGGCCGACGTTCAGCCACAAGTTGGAAAATTTGCTGGCGCCGATGATCGGCGCGCTGTCGGGGGTCGCCGGGCGCAGGCCGGCCCAGGCGGAGATGCGCTCGTAGTCGGCCGCGCGCGGCATGGTCTCGCGCACTTGGCGGGTCAGGTTGGCGACGCGTTTCGGGTCGAGGGTGGTGTCGGCGCCGACCATGTCGACCATGGCGGCGACGCGCAAGGCGTCGCCGATGCGCGCGTACAGCACCTTGCGCTCGAAATCGGTGACGGAAATCTGCGGCGCCAGGTCGCTCTCCCGGATCGGCGCAGTCAGGCTGTAGCCTTTCAATGGATACAGCGGCAGATAGATGCCGACGGCGGCGGCCAGATCGCGGCTGTCGATGCCGGCGGCCAGCACGTAGTGGTCGGCCCGCAGCAGGCCGGCGCTGGTGTCGACGCCGGCGATGGCGCCGCCGCTGTCAACGATGCGGCGCACCTCGGCGCGCACGGTGCCGCGGTACCTCGGGTGGGCGGCCAGGCGCGCGGCCAGCACATCGCAAAAGGCGTAGCAGTCGGCCACCGCTTCGCCTTCGTTGAAAATGCCGCCGGCCAGCAGACCCTCGGCGGCCGCCAGCGCCGGTTCTTTCGCCACGCATTCGGCGGCGCTCAATACCTGGCGCGCCGCTTCCGAGCCGGGCTTGGCGACGGCGGCGTCGAAGGCCTTTTTTGAGCGGTACACCACCATCTTGCCGGCGTCGCGCCAGGAGAAGCTGTCGAGCGGCACCACGGTTTCCAGTTCGCCCATGGCGCGGCGCGACAGTTCTCCCAGTTGCAGCAGCTTGGCGGTGGTGCGGGCGTTGTCGGCGCTGTTGCAGTTGGCGATAAAACGCGCCAGCCAGCGCCACTGGCGCAGGTCGGCCTCCGGCTTGAAACGCAGCGGGCCGTTTTCCTGAAACAGCCATTGCACGGCTTTCAAAGGCACGCCGGCGTCGGCCAGCGGCGAAACGTAGCGGTAGCTGAGCTGCCCGCCATTGCGGTAGCTGGCCGCCATGCCGACGGCGTCGCGTTCGAGCAGGGTCACGCTGTAGCCCGCCTCGAGCAGCCACCAGGCCGAGGTCAGACCGATTACACCACCGCCGATTACGATTACTTCCTGCATGCGTCCACTGTCACTGTGAAGGGATAAATAGAATACGAGCCGCGGCCAGCTTAGGCGCTGGCGCGCGGTGCGGCCAATGAATCATGCGCGCACGGTCATAACCGGCGGTCATGTACAAACTCATGTACAGCGCGGGTCACGCATGACGCGTCCTTTCCCACAAGGCCGCCAGGATGCGCTCTTCAAAGGCGGCCAGCGCCGAATGGCTGCCCTTGACGGTGTCCGGGTCGCTCGAGGTGCCGCCGGTGAGGACGATGAAGCCGGTTTTTTGCGTGCGGTCGAACAGGAACATCGAGCGCAGGCCGTAGGCGTCGCCAAGGTGGCCGCATGCGTCGAAATCGGCGCCCTCGATCAGGCGGCTGCCGGGCGCATCGATAAACTGCTGGTTGCCCAGGCCCCAGGCCTGGAACAGGCCGTTGTTGGTGGCGCCGTTTGCACGGGCGCCGTCGAAAGTCCACTGGCGACCGAACATCAGTTCGACCGTCTCCGGCTTCAACAGCCGCGTGCCTTGAAAGACGCCGCCGGCCATCAGCATCTGCATGACCACGCCGAGGCCGGCCGCTGAAATGCGCAGCCCGCCGGTGGGGCTGAACGGCGTGGCGTTGGCGCCCGCGACGTAGGCCTCGATGCCGGCCGGCGGCTGTGGCGCACGGTTTGTGAAATCGTCGACCTGGGCGATCCACGGGCCGGCGCTGTTCCATACTTCGGTGTCGACCGTTTGCTTGCGGTAGATGGTGGCGATGTTGGCGACATCGGCGGCCGGCAAGGCCGACGGGTTGTAGCCGCCGTGGACGCCGAGCGGGGCCAGCACAAGGCGGCGCATCAGCTGGTCGAAGCGCTCGCCGCTGACCCGTTCCATGATGGTGCCGATGACGCCCCAGCCCAGATTGCAGTAGGTGAAAAACGCGCCGGGGCCGACGTCCGCCGACCACATGGCGCCGCCACCGGCGAACACCGCCGACAGCGCTGTAGCCAGCGGCCACGAATAGCCGGCGTCGTCGCGCAGCGAGGAGGTATGGGTAAGCAGGCTGCGCAGGGTGATCGGGCGATCCCTGAAATGGGGATTACGCAAAGTAAACCCCAGGTAGCGCGAGACGTCGGCATCGACATCGAGCTGGCCCGCTTCGACCATGCGCATCACGCCGATGGTGGTGATCAGCTTGGATATCGAGGCGATGCGGTACAAGGTGTTGGCGTTAGCGGGCAAGTTGGCGCCGATCGAGCGCTGGCCGCATGCAAACTGGTAGAGCGGCCGGCCGTTGCGGATCGCCAGCACCGACAGGCTGGCCAGCAGACAGGCGGGGTCGGCCGCGATGGCGGCCAGGGCGCGGTCGGTGGCGCGGTCGACGGCTTTACGGGTTTGCATTGCCGGTGCAGCGTGCAGCAGCGGGTGGACGGCGCCCAGCAGCGCCAGTCCCAGCATGGTTCGCCTTGAAGCGCGCATGGTGTCCTGTAGATGTGTTGGCCCGGCGGCGCGGGCATTCGATTGCTCGCCTCATTTCTAGAATACGGCCACATTTATGGGGCTGCTAATGAATTGAAGTGAACGCCGCATAACTTTTTGATATGCTTGGTGCTCCTCACCGAAAGCGTCCCATGCCCGACCCCAGCCACTTCAAGGCCGACCTGAACGATAATTCTCCCTTGTACATGCAGGTAGCCCGCAAGCTGATCGACGACGTGCGCGCCGGCCGCTACCAGGTCGACCAGGCCTTGCCGTCCGAACGATTACTGTCGGAGCAACTGGACATTTCCCGGGTGACCGCGCGCAAGGCGATCGACCAGCTGGTCGGACAGGGCCTGGTGGTGCGCCGGCGCGGCTCCGGCAACTACATCGCCCCGCGCATCGAGCAGCCGCTGTCGAACCTGACGAGTTTTTCCGAGCAGCTGTTGCAACGCGGCTACCGCCCGCGCTCCCAGTGGCTCAAGCGGGCAATTGTCAGCGCCGCCGCCGACGAACAGCTGACCCTGGGCCTGTCGCCGCACGCGCGGGTGGCGCGCCTCGAACGCCTGCGCCTGGCCGACGATGTCGTGATGGCCTACGAGGTCAGCGTGATCCCGGCCAGCGTGCTGCCGCGCCCCGAGGCAGTGGGCGGCTCGCTGTACGAATACCTGACCCAGACCGGCCACCTGCCGGTGCGCGCCCTGCAGCACATCCGCGCGATGAACGCCCCGGCCCTGCTGGCCGAGCAACTGGGCATCCCCGAAGGGCAGGCGGTGCTGTTCATCACCCGCATCGGCTACCTGGAGTCGGGGCAGGCGGTGGAGTTGACACATTCGTATTGCCGCAGCGATTACTACGATTTTGTGGCGGAGATGCGACGGGCCTGAGGCATCATGCCGGCCCTTTCATAACCTCCCGGAATGCCTGCGTACCGAGCTTTCATGGCAAGCGGGGCGTTGTTGGTATTACACTGGTAATATCCCCGAACTGTCAGAACGCGATGCTCAAAACCGAAACCCCCTCTTCCGACCACCCCGAACTCGACCAATATTCGACCGCCGAACTGGTCACCACCCTGATCGACGACCAGATGACCGCCGTGCGCGCGGTGCGCCTGGCCGCGCCGCGCATTGCCGCCGCCGTCACTGCCGCCCTGCCGCGCATCGAAGCGGGCGGGCGGCTGATTTATGTGGGTGCCGGCACCTCCGGCCGCCTGGGCTTGCTCGACAGCGTCGAGTTGTACCCGACCTTTTCGTGGCCGCAGGAACGCGCCATCGCGCTGCTGGCCGGCGGCCAGAAGGCCATGTTCGTCGCCGTCGAAGGCGCCGAGGACGACCTCGAGCAGGGCGCCGCCGATCTGCAGGCCGTCAATCCGACTGCCAACGACATCGTCCTGCTGCTGGCTGCCTCCGGCGCCACCCCGTACGTGCTGGGCGCCCTGCGCGCTGCCCGCGTGGTCGGCGCCCTGACGGTGGGTTTTGCCAACAATGTCGACGCCCCGGTCGCGCTGGAAGCCGATATCGGCGTCACCCTCGATACCGGCTCGGAGATCATTTCCGGCAGTACCAGGCTAAAAGCCGGCACCTCGCAAAAGCTGGCCCTGAACACCTTCTCGAGCGCGCTGATGGTGCGTCTGAACAAGGTGTACGGCAACCTGATGGTCGATCTAAAACCGACCAACGCAAAACTGGTCAAACGCGCCGTGCGCTTGACCATGATTGCCACCGGCGCCGACGAGGCCGCTGCCCGCCAGGCGCTCGACCAGTGCAATTTTCAAATCAAGGTGGCGATCGTCGCCCTCAAAAAGCAGGTCAGCGTGGAGCAGGCCAGCGCCCTGCTGGACGCCGCGCTCGGCAGCGTGCGTCAAGCGCTGGCGGCAAGCTGAATATGATACATCCTGGGTGAAATGGTTTAATAACCGTATCATATTAAATTGCCGTTTCTCCTCGAAAGTCCTATGCAAAGCCAGAGCGCAAGTAATCCGTGGGCATGGGTGCCTTCCCTGTACTTCGGCCAGGCCCTGCCCTACGTGGTGGTGATGCTGTTGTCGGTGGTAATGTACAAGGACATGGGCGTGTCCAACACGGATATTGCCCTGTACACCAGCTGGCTGTACCTGCCGTGGGTGATCAAACCGCTGTGGTCGCCCTTTGTCGACATGTTCCGCACCAAGCGCTGGTGGATCGTCAGCTTGCAGCTGTTGATCGGCGCCTCGCTGGCGATGGTCGCGCTGACCATGCATCTGCCGACTTTTTTCCAGATGAGCCTGGCCGTGCTGTGGTTGATGGCCTTCAGTTCGGCCACCCACGACATCGCCGCCGACGGCTGTTATATGCTGGGCCTGCGCCAGCAGCAGCAGGCCGCCTTTGTCGGCGTGCGCAGCACTTTTTACAGGCTCGGCATGCTGGCCGGGCAGGGCGGACTGGTGTATTTGGCCGGCACCATCAGTGAGCACACTGGCGACGTCGGCTTTGCCTGGTCGGTGGTGTTCGGCGTGCTGGCGGTGATGTTCATCGCGCTGTCGTTTTATCACCGCTTCATACTGCCGGTGCCGCCGGACGATGTCGCCACTGGCGGCGATGCCAGCCCGGTGCGCGAATTTTTCGCCACCTTCGCCGCCTTTTTCAAAAAGCCCGACATTGGATTGATCCTCGGTTTTATCCTGACCTTCCGGCTCGGTGAATCGCAATTACTGAAACTGGCGGTGCCGTTTCTGAAAGACCCGCTGGAGGCCGGCGGCCTGGGGCTGACAACGGCCCAGGTCGGCATCGCCTACAGCACCGTCGGCGTGATTGCCTTGACCCTGGGCGGGCTGGCCGGCGGTTACGTCATCTCCCGCCTCGGCCTCAAACGCTGCCTGTGGCTGATGGTGTTTTCGGAGCACATTCCCGACCTTGTGTTCGTCTACCTGGCCAGCGTGCAGCCGACCAATCTGGTGTTTGTCAGCGCCGCCCTCGCCCTGGAACAGTTCGGCTACGGTTTTGGTTTCACGGCAATGATGCTGTACATGATCATGGTGTCCGACGGCACCCATAAGACCGCCCATTACGCCATCTGCACCGGCTTGATGGCGCTCGGCATGATGCTCCCCGGCATGATCAGCGGCAAGGTGCAGGAGCTGCTCGGCTATCAACACTTTTTTATCTATGTCTGCCTGATGACGATTCCCGCATTCATCATGGCGGCCCTGGTAAAAATCGACCCGGAGTTCGGCAAGAAATGACAGGTTTGCCAACATCGCGCTTGAGCTCACTCGACGCCTTCCGCGGGTTTACCATTGCCGCGATGGTGCTGGTGAACAATCCGGGCGACTGGGGCAATCTGTATCCGCAACTGGAACACGCCAAGTGGCATGGCTGGACATTTACGGACACCATCTTTCCGTTTTTCCTGTTCATCGGCGGCGTTGCCATGGCCCTGTCGCTGGGGAGGTTGGCGGCGGCCGGGGTCAACAAGCCGATGCTGCTACGCAAGCTGGCGCTGCGCGCGATCATCATTTTCCTGATCGGCTTGCTGCTCAATCTCATTCCAAATTTTAATTTTTCAAGCGTCCGCATTCCCGGCGTGTTGCAGAGAATTGCCTTGTGCACTTTATTGGCGGCGCCGATCGTGGTGTATTGCGGCTGGCGCCAGCAAGTACTATGGATTGCCGCCCTGCTGGCGGGATATACGGTGCTCATGCTCGGCGTCGCCGTGCCCGGCAGCGGCGCCGGCGTGCTCGAACCAGGCAAGGACCTGGGCGCGTATCTCGACCGCCTGCTGCTGGGCAAGCACTTGTGGGTGCAAAGTAAAACCTGGGATCCGGAAGGTATATTAAGTACCTTGCCGGCACTGGCCAGCCAGCTGATCGGCGTGCTGTGCGGGCGCTGGCTGCTGCACGAGGCGCCGCGCCCGGAGCGCACCATCTGGATGCTGTTGAGCGGCTTACTGTTGCTGGCGCTCGGTTCGATCTTCGACGCCATCCTCATGCCGATCAACAAAAGCCTGTGGACGCCGTCGTTCTGCCTGTGGATGAGCGGCTGGGCCCTGATTGCTTTTGCGGCGTTTTACTGGCTGCTCGACGGCACCGACAGCGCAGCGGTGCGCGCCATCGCCACCCGCTGGAGCACGCCGTTTGTCATCTACGGCATGAACGCGCTGTTCATTTTTGCCTTGTCCGGCCTGATCGCCAAAATGCTTGGGTTTATCAAGTTGGGCCAGCCCGACGGCGCCCAGATCAGCCTCGGCAAGGCGCTGTACGCCCCGATCAAAGCGCTCGATGTGGCGCCGGTGAACACGTCCTTGCTTTATGCTCTGCTGTTTAACGCGTTGATGTTTTGCATCGCGTATGTCATGTGGCGTAAAAAATGGTACGTCAAAGTATAAATATTGGAGTCGAAGTGCAGTTGAACAATAAAAGACGCGCCCTGGCGCTCGCCATCATTTCGGCATGCGGCGTGCTTGCCAGTTGCACCACCACCGTCAAGCCGCCTGCGGCGACGACGACCCCTACTGCCACCGCCAGCGCGCCCGGCGTGCGCCCGCCGGTCGCGCCTGGCAGTGCCGTGTTAACCCCGCCGCCGGCCCCGCGCGAATTTCGCGCCGTCTGGGTGTCCACGGTCGCCAATATCGACTGGCCGAGTAAATCGAATCTGAACGCGTTTCAACAGCAGGCGGAAGCGATCGCCATCCTCGACCGCGCCAAGTCACTGAACATGAACGCCATCGTGCTGCAGGTACGTCCCAGCGCCGATGCCATCTATCCGTCGAACATCGAGCCGTGGACCGAATACCTGACCGGCGCCCAGGGCATGCCGCCACGGCCGCTGTACGATCCGCTGGCGTTCTGGGTCGCCCAGGCGCACGCGCGCGGCCTGCAGTTGCACGCCTGGTTCAATCCCTACCGGGCGCGCCAGACGGCGGCGAAATCGGCCGCTGCCGCCAATCACATTTCGCGCAGCAATCCGGCCGCCGTCAAATCCTACGGCAAGTATTTATGGATGGATCCGGGCGAGCCGTCGGCGTCGCAGCAAACCCTCGACGTCGTGCTCGATGTGGTGCGCCGCTACGACATCGACGGCGTGCATATCGACGACTATTTTTATCCCTACCCGATCGAGCCGACCGGCGCCGCCGGTGAAACCCTGGCGCTCGAGGGCACTACCGGCAAGACGGAGGTCGACTTCCCCGATGGCCCGTCATGGCAGCGCTACCTCGCTGCCGGCGGCAAGCTCGACCGCGCTGGCTGGCGCCGTCAAAACGTTAATCAATTGATCGAACGTTTATACACGGGCATCCACCACGAAAAATCCTGGGTGCTGTTCGGCATCAGCCCGTTCGGCCTCGGCAAGCCGGCCTTGCGGCCGAAAGGGATCGCCGGTTTCAGCCAGTACGACAAGCTGTACGCCGATGCCGAGTTGTGGCTGCAAAACGGCTGGCTCGATTACCTGTCGCCCCAGCTGTACTGGGCCATCGAACAAAAGCCGCAAGCCTATGATGTGCTGCTCGATTACTGGATCGGCCAGAACCGCCAGAAGCGGCACATCTGGCCGGGCCTGTTCACCAGCCGGGTGGGCGCGCCGACCAAGGATTATCCGCCGGGGGAAATTGTCCAGCAGATCGGCGTCACCCGCAGCCGCCTGGGCGCCACCGGCCATGTTCACTTCAGCATGGCCGCGCTGATGGAAAACCGCAAGGGCATCGGCGATCAATTGAAATCCGGACACTACGCCGGACCGGCCTTGATTCCCGCCACGCCATGGCTGGGCACCGGCGCCGCCAGTGCGCCGGGCGCGCCGCAGGTGCGCGCCAAGCGCGAAAAGAATGGCGTCAGCCTGAAACTGGCGCCGGGCACCGGCAATTTACAGTACGCCATCTGGACCCGCTACGGCACGCAGTGGCGCTTCGCCGTCACCCCGGCCGCCACCGACAACCTGCTGCTGACGGACGACCCGCAACTGGGCGCGCCAAGCGCCGTGTTCGTCAATGCGGTCGACCGCCTCGGCAAGGAAAGCGCGCCGGTGGCGGTGCTGGGTAAGTAGCATGGCGAGCGGCAACTTCCTCGGCCTGGGCATCGATGCCGGCGGCACGCAAACGCGCTGGGCGCTGGCGGGGCCGGATGGCGTGATTTACGCCGAAGGAGATACGGCCGGCCTGTCCGCCTTGCAGATGAGTAGTAGCGACGGCCGCGCCAGTGTGCACGCCACCTTCACTGCCTTGACGCAAGCGGTGCTGCGGCACGGCCGCCCGCAAGGCGTGCGCGCCGGCTTGACCGGTTTTGGCGGCGAGAGCGCGCAATTGCAAAGCTGGCTGGCCGAGCTGCTCGGCATCGGCCTCGACGCGGTTACCCTGTGCAACGACATCGAGATCGCCTACCTGGGCTGCTTTACGCCGGGCCAGGGTTACCTGGTGTACGCCGGCACCGGCTCGATCGGCGCCTATATCGATGCAAATAATGTGTTTCAGCGGGCCGGCGGGCGCGGGGTGATGCTCGACGATGGCGGCGGCGGTTTCTGGATCGCCCGCGAAGCGCTGCGTTCGATCTGGCGAATTGAAGACGAGCGTCCCGGCGCCTGGCAAGCCTCGCCGATGGCGCGTGCCGTATTTGCATACGTCGGCGGCGACGACTGGGCAAAGTCTCGCCAGTTCATTTATGGCCAGGAACGCGGAGAGGTCGGCAAGCTGGCGCTTGCCGTGGCCGCCAGCGTCGACGCCGATCCCGCCGCGCTGGCGATCCTGCAAGCGGCCGGCGTCGAACTGGCGAGATTGGCGCGCGCGCTGACCGAGCGTTTTGGCGTGCGCCCGGTGGCGCTGTCCGGCCGCGCATCGAACTTGCATCCGGCCATCGCCCAGGCGATGCGCGCCGCCTTGCCGGACAATATTGATTTGACCCCTACTACCTGCCTGGCGCATCACGCTGCCGCCAGGCTTGCTGCCAACGACCTCCGACATCCATGAAAATCCTGTTCAAACCATCTCTCTCCCTGCTTGCCCTCGCCATCCTGTCCGGTTGCGCCACCACCCCATCCGGCCCGCGCATCGACACCTCGCTCTCGGCCAAGTCGCAAAGCAGCCGCGCCAAGTTCGTCATCGTCCATTACACCGTCAGCGACTTGCCCAGTTCCATCAAGATCCTGACCCAGCAGGTGGTCAGCAGCCATTATTTGCTGACCAATGAGGCGGAACCGGTCACCTACCGGCTGGTCGATGAAACGCGCCAGGCCAATCATGCCGGCGTGTCGAACTGGAGGAATTACACCTTGTTGAACAGCAGTTCGATCGGCATCGAAATCGTCAACCCGGGTTTTACGATGGACGCCAACGGCGTGCGCACCTGGTACCCGTTCCCGCAAAAGCAGATCGACGCCCTGATCGTGCTGCTCAAGGATATCGTGGCGAGAAACCAGATTCCGCCTGAAAACATCCTCGGCCACAGCGACATCGCACCCGGCCGCAAGCAGGATCCGGGGCCGATGTTCCCGTGGTTTCAGCTGGCCCAGGCCGGCTTGATCCAGTGGCCTGACGCCGGCCGCGTCACCGCCCTCAAACCGGTCTATCTCGCGCAATTGCCGGACATCGTCTGGTTTCAAAAGCGCCTGGCACAGTTCGGCTACGCCACCCCGCAGAGCGGGGAACTGGACACGGCAACGCGCAACGTGCTGGTCTCGTTTCAGATGAAATACCGGCCGGCATTCATCGACGGCACCCCGGATGCGGAAACGGCAGCCTTGATTGACGTATTGACCACGCCCGCTGCAAAGGCGCCCTGAGCGTCGCTGTCTGCCTGCTTTTCCGCTATGCTGCGGAATCATCGGACCGAAGGATCTCGCCATGCGCCTGCGCCACATTGAAGTGTTTCACGCCATCATGCAGGTCGGCACCATCAGCGGCGCCGCCCAGGTGCTGCACATCTCGCAACCGGCGGTGACCAAGGTGTTGCAGCACGCCGAGCTGCAGCTGGGCATGCCGCTGTTCGAGCGAGTGCGCGGCAAGCTGTATCCGAAGCCGGAAGCGCACCGTTTATTTGTCGAAACCGAAAAATTGCACCGCGATTTGCAGGGTATCCGCCGCCTGGCGGCCAGTTTAAAGGGCCGCGCCGTCGAAACGATCCGCCTGGTGGCCACGCCGACGATCGCCATCAGCGTGCTGCCGGCGGCAATGTCGGCCTGGCGCCGCGATTTTCCCGGCACCCGTTGCGAGCTGGCCACTTTTCACACCAGCGAAATCGTCAACGCCTTGCGGCTGGGCGAAGCCGATCTGGCCTTGTCTCTGCAAGACCCGCGCCATCCCGGCATCGTCGCCGAGCCGATCGCCGAGGGGCCGATGATGGCGATCGCCAGGAACGGCGCCTGGACCGCCGCCGAACGCAAGTTGCCGTTCACGCCGGAGCAACTTACCGGCGAGTGGATCGGTCATGCCGAAAACGATCCGCTGGGAGAACTGGTGATCAATGCCTGCGAAGAAGTCGGCATCACGCCGGTGTTTCATACCGTGGTGCAAACCTACCAGATCGCCCGTTCCTTGGTGGAAGCGGGCGCCGGCATGGCGGTGGTCGACCCGTTTACCGCCGCCTCCGGCTTTGACAAGATCGAGCGCCGCGTGTGGACGCCGGAAATCCCGGTGCAATTGTTTTTACTCTCCGCCAGCCATTCCCCGCTGTCGCACGGTGCGGGCGAGTTGGCCAACTGCATTGGCGCGGCTGCCCGCGCCTGCATCGAAAGATCCTGATTCACATGAAGCACAGCATGGCCATTGAAGAGATCGCCGCCAGCGGCGAGTTCCGCCATTTATCGACAATTGCACACATCGCCGTCGATTTGCGTTACGCCAGTCCCGACAACTTTGTCGGCCGCGATCTGTATTCGCCGCACGACTGCGCCTGGCTGCACATCGACGCTGCCGCCGCGCTCGAATCGGTGGTGGCCTGGCTGGCGGCGCGCCAGCCGTCATATCGCATCCTGGTGCTCGACGCCTTGCGCCCACAGCGGGTGCAGCAGCTATTGTGGGATGCTTTAGAGGGCACCGACTTGCAGATGTACCTGGCCAGCCCGGAGCGCGGCTCGATCCACTCGTTCGGCATGGCGCTTGATTTGACGATTCTCGATGAGAACGGTCGTGAGCTGGACATGGGAACGGGTTTTGACGATTTGACGGAACGCTCGCATCCGGCGCTGGAGGCGGTGTTGCTCGAGCGTGGCGAGATTTCTTTAACGCAGATCGCCAACCGGCAGTTGCTGCGCGATGCCATGGCGCAGGCGGGGTTTCATGGCATTAGTACCGAGTGGTGGCACTACGATTGCGGCGATCGCAATCTTGTGCGCGAAAAATATTGGCGGATTTTATAGCAGGGGGACTGGCACTTTGTGCCTGTCCCATGCGTTCAGACAAGCGCCGCCACGATCGCCCTGGTCGCCGCCGCAATCACTTCATTCTTCGCCACCGCATCTTTTTGATCCTGCGTATGAAACACCGCGGCGACGATGGGCGGCGCGCCCGGCGGCATCAACAATCCGATCGAATTATTGGTGCCATAGCTGCCGGCGCCGGTTTTGTCGGCCACCTTCCAGTCGGCCGGTACGCCGGCACGCATGCGGGCGTTGCCGGTGGTGTTGCCCAGCATCCAGTCGCGCAGGACGATACGGGCGGGCTGCGGCAAACCATCGCCCAGGGTCAGTTTCTGTAAAGTCTGCAGCATGGCCAGCGGGCTGGTGGTGTCGCGCGGGTCGCCGGGGATCGCCGAGTTCAATTCGGTTTCCCAGCGGTCCAGTCTGAACACCTCGTCGCCGCGGCTGCGCGCAAACGCGGTCATGCCGGCCGGACCGCCCAGCTGCTTCATCAAGAGGTTGGCAGCGGTGTTGTCGCTGTACTGCAAGGTAGCGGCGCACAATTCGGCGTTGGTCATGCCATCGGCCAAGTGTTTTTCCGTGATCGGCGAATAGGCCACCAGCTCGTCCCTGGTATAGCGGATGCGCAGATTGATCAATTCGTCGCCGCGCGCCAGCATGGCCGCCACCGGAATGATTTTAAAAGTGCTGCACATCGGAAAGCGCTCGTCGCCGCGGTATTGCAGCCAGCGGCGCTTGCCGGTGTCGAAGGCGGCAACGCCGAGGCGCCCGCCGTGGGTGGCTTCCAGTTGCTTGATGGCGGCGTCGAAGGCGCCGTCGTCACGCTTGCTTTGATTGACTGCGCAGCCGGTCAAGGGCAGCGCCAGCGCCGCCAGGACGATGGCGCGCCGTTGTTCAACATGGTTCATTGCACTCTCCCGTCGCTGCCCTGGTGGGCCACCCAGTCGACCAGGGTGTCGAGCACGATGCGGCCCTTGCCATCTTTCACTAGATCGCTGTTGATCATCGCCACCACCACGCATTGCTGGCCGCTCATGTCTCGCACGTAGCCGGCGATCGCCACCACATTCGACAGGGTACCGGTTTTCATGCGCGCGCGGCCGGCGGCGATGCTGTCCTTCAAACGGCGGCGCATGGTGCCGTCGACGGCGACGATCGGCATGCTCGCCAAAAATTCCGGCGCCCAGTCGCTGCGTAAACCCGCCTGCAGCAGGCCGCCCAGTTGCGCCGGGCTGATGCGTTCCAGGCGCGACAGGCCGGAACCGTTCTCCATCACCAGACCGGCATCGTTGATGCCGTGCCGGCGCATCCAATCGCGGATGGCGGCATCGGCGCGTGTATACGTGGTGTCGTTGGAGGCCGCCAGCGGGCGGCTGCCGAGCACCGGGTCGGGTTCCAGTGCGCCCATGCTCAGGAACAGGGTGCGCGCCAGCGTGTTGTCGGACGGCTTATTGATGTCGCGCACGATTTCCGGCAAGGCGCGCGAGGCGTGTTCAGCCAGGATTTTCGATTCCGGCGGCGTCACGCCGTCGATCACGGCGCCGTCGAAACGCCCGCCGAGCTGGCGCCAGCTGGCGCGAAACAGGCGGCCCAGGTAATCCTGGCGGTCGACGACATTGATGCTGTAGCTGCGCGCGCAGTTTTTCGGGAAGGTCCCGTGCAGCATCACTTTGAGTTTGCCATCCGGCGCCGGCAGCGCTTCCGGCAATTTCCAGCCATCTTCCCATTTGCCGCATTCGGCATCGACCAGCCGCATGTCCGCATCGACCACGACTTTTTCCAGGGCCGGCTGCATCGCCAGTTGCAGCTTGCCGCCGGTCGAACGCATGTCGAGCTGCACCATATTCTTGTTGATCAACAAAGCATCGGGAATCACGTTGTAATACGCCTCCGGCGACTCGTCGAAGGGAGCGATGCCGACGTCATTGCGGGCAGGATTGAATAGCGACCGGTCCAGCACCAGGTTGCCGGCGATTCGCTCGATGCCCTGGTTGCGCAGGGCCTGCAGCATGTTCAGCAGCACCTCTCCGCTGAAATCGGCATCGGCGCCGCCGCGCAGGATCAGGTCGCCTCGCAAAGTGTTGCCGATGATGGGGGCGGTGGCGCGTAATTCAGTGCGACCGCGAAACACCGGACCGAGCGTCTCCAGCGCCACCAGGGTGGTGACCAGTTTCATGGTGGATGCCGGCTGCATCGGGCGCTCGGCCAGATACGAAACCAGCGGCGCATCGCCGCGCAACACCAGCACGCTGATGGCATCGGGCGCGATGTTGTTGGCGGCCAGCTTGCTGGCGACCGGCTCCGGCAACTGCGCCTGCGCAAGGGGCAGCCAGGCAAGTAGAACGGCGGCGGCGAGACGTCGAAACATGGATGCTCCAGAAATCAATGGAAGAACAAATAGGCGACAAAGATGGCGGCGATGATGCCGGCCAGATCGGCGATCAAGCCGCAGGAAATGGCATAGCGCGTCTTGCGGATGCCGACCGAACCGAAGTACAGGGCGACAATATAAAAGGTGGTGTCGGCCGAACCCTGGAACACGCACGCGAGGCGGCCGACAAAGGAATCGACGCCGTAGGTTTTCATGGCGTCGATCATCATCGCCTTCGAGCCGCTGCCGGACAAGGGTTTCATCAGGGCGGTCGGCAGGGCCGGCGTAAAATCGGTGTTGATGCCGAGGTTGGTAAAAATCCAGGTCATGGCATTGACGATGTAGCCGAGCACGCCCGCGTTGCGAAACACGCTGATCGCCACCAGCATGCCGACGAGATACGGAATGATCGTCAGCGAGGTCTGGATGCCGCCTTTCGCCCCTTCAATGAAGGCGTCGTACACGTTCACTTTCTTGCGCAGGGCGCCGACGATGAACACGATGATGATCGAGAACAGCACCAGGTTGCTGAACACCTTGGAGAACAACTCGATTTCCTGCTTGCTGAGGAAATTGGTGAAATACCAGATCATCAGCACGATGGCGCTGGTGATGCCGCCCAGCCAGGACAGCACCACGCCGTTGAGCAGATTGATCTTCTGGCGGATCGCCACGGCGATGATGCCGGTGACGGTGGCGACATAGGTCGCGATCAGGCAGGGGATAAAAATGTCGGACGGGTCTTTCGCGCCGAGGATCGCGCGTTGCGCCATGATCGACAGCGGAATCAGGGTGAGGCCGGACGTGTGCAGCACCAGGAACATGATTTGCGCGTTACTGGCGGTGTCCTTGACGGGATTCAAGGTTTGCAGGCTCTCCATCGCTTTCAAGCCGAACGGCGTGGCGGCGTTGTCGAGCCCCAGCAAATTAGCCGAAAAATTCATCACCATGTGGCCGGTGGCGGGATGGTCTCGCGGCACGTCGGGAAAGATGCGCGAAAAGAAGGGCGCGATCACCTTGGCCAGCCAGCCGACAGCGCCGGCCTTTTCGCCGATATTCATGATGCCCAGCCACAAGGTCATCACGCCGGCCAGCGGCAGGGCGATGTCCATCACGCCGGTCCTGGCCGAGTCGAAGGTGCCGTCGATGATGCGTTTGAAAATGTCGGTATCGCCGAGAAACAGCCACTGGGCAACGGCCGCAATGAACCCGATGATAAAAAAGCCGCACCAGATGTAGTTGAGAGCCATGTCGTGTCGAATATGCGTGAGGGATGTGCAGCGAGAGTATATGCCGAGCGGCACTAGACACGATGAAAGAATGCCAGGTAGCTATACACAAAGGTTATTCGTCAGCGGTGGCAGCACGGGGACTGGCACAAGCGCGCAGCGCGCAGATGCCTGTCCCATTTTGGTGTCGAAGCAAAGTCTGTTTGCACCGATGTTTCTGCACTAACACCATCAATCCTGCTGCGATGGCTGAATCAAGATGGGGTCAGGCTCGTCGCGCCAGACCCCCCTGCTGTATGATTTCTCTTATGAATCTGAAACACCTCGCCGCCATTTTTTTGCTGACAGGCGCCGCCCACGCCGCCGAGCCAGCCAAAACCCTGCACCTGTTCCTGTCGACCAGCGAAACCGCCCTCGACCCTGCGGTGGCCTCCGATGCGGCATCGCTCAGCCTGCTGGAAAACCTGTTCGACCCGCTGCTGCGCTACGACTACCTGGCGCGGCCCGTCAAACTGCGCCAGAACACGGCGGTGGCAATGCCGACGATCAGCGACGACAAGCTGACCTACACATTTAAAATTCGTCCCGGCATTTATTTCACCCCGGACCCGGCCTTTCACGGTCAACGGCGCGAAGTCACCGCCGCCGACTACGTCTACAGCCTGACCCGCCTGTACGATCCCGCCATCAAGTCGCCCTGGCTGAGTCTGTTCGAAGGGAAGATCGCCGGCGACCAAGCGTTGCACGACAAGTTCAGCTACACCACCCCGATCGCCGGCCTGGCCGCGCCTGACAGGTACACCCTGCGCATCACCTTGCGCGCGCCCGACAGCAATTTTCTGTTTTATCTGGCCATGCCAGCCTCGTCCGTGGTGGCGCGCGAAGTGGTCGACGCCTATCCGAACCAGGTCGGCAACCACCCGGTCGGCAGCGGCCCGTTCATGATCGGCGAGTGGAAGCGAAGCGACAAGATCACCCTGCTTGCCAACCCGGCCTCGACGGCCGTGTTCGGCAGCGACCTTGCCGGTAGCGACGCCGTCGCCACTGCCTTGGCCGGCAAGAAGCTGCCGCTGGTCGACCGCGTGGAAGTCAAAATCGCCGAGGAATTCCAGGGCCGCATGCTGGGCTTTCTAAATGGCGAATACGATTACCTGGAGCAAGTGCCCGAATCGATGACGGATATGGTCATCGCCAACGGCGCACTGAAACCGGCGCTGGCCGCGCGCGGCATCCAGCTATTCCGCTTCCCGGTCATGCAAACATACTATATGTGGATGAACATGGACGACCCGCTGCTGGGCGGCTACGGCAAGGACAAGCTGGCGCTGCGCCGCGCCATCTCGCTCGCCTACAACAGCGTGGAAGACATCGGCTTGCTCAAGAAGGGCTTTGCCATCAAGGCGCAGTCGCCCTTGCCGCCGAACGTGCTCGGCTACGATCCGGCCTACCGCAGCCCGGTGCCCTACGACCCCGCGCTGGCCAATGCTTTACTGGACCGCTACGGCTACCGCCAGCGCGACCCCGACGGTTTCCGGCGCACGCCGGCCAATACGGTGTTGACCTTGCGCATGCACAGCGAGGCCACCGCGGGCGGGCGCCTGCGCGACGAGTTATGGCGAAAAAATCTGAATGCCATCGGCTTGCGCGTGGTGTTCGTCACCGACAAAAAAACCGAGATCATCAAAGCCTCGCGCCTGGGCAAGGTGATGATGTTCGAAAGTAACTGGATCGCCGATTTCCCCGACGGCGACAATTTTTATCAGCTGCTGTACGGCCCCAACAGCGGACGCGCCAACTACGCCCGCTTCAACTTACCTGAATACAATGTACGCTACGAAAAAGCGCGAAATCTCACCGACTCGCCGGCGCGCCAGCAGCTGTATCTGGAAATGAATCAGCTGATCCATGCCTACAATCCATGGGTGCCGCTGACCCACGTGATCTCCGCCGATCTGACCCAACCGTGGCTTAAAAACTACAAGCGTCACCCTGTCGAATTTACCAACTGGCGGTATCTCGACCTTGATGCGGCCGCCCGCACCAAGGCGGCGACGACCCCACGCTAGGGCCACGCAAACGATTTACCCAACTTGGTGCGCCCTGCATTCCAAAAAGTTATGGCCGGCTCCGCTTATTTCATTGGATAGCCGGAAGGGCCTGCGCTTACTCTCAAAATATCACATTAATGTAATGCAAAGACATTACTAAAATATCATGCTTTCCCCAAGTGGGAGGGCAACGCTCAAGCACCCTAGGAGAGACCCCCGTGAAGTTAAAGAAACTGGCCTACCTGATCGCCGTCATCGGCGCCGTCGGCCCCGCCGCCGCACAGGACATGCAACCGCAGCAAACGATGCAGCGCGTGGAGATCACGGGCTCGAGTATCAAGCGCATCGCCAAAGAGGGCGCCTTGCCGATCCAGATCATCACTTTCGAAGACATGGAAAAGCAGGGCATCACCAGCGCCGAACAGCTGATCCGCACGATTTCGGCGAACGGTACCGGCGCCGACAACGCCACCTCCGGTAACAACGTGTTTGGCGCCGACGCCGACCGCGTCAGCGGCGGCGCCTCGTTCGCCTCGCTGCGCGGCCTCGGCCCCAACAGCACCCTGGTGCTGCTCAACGGCCGCCGTATCGCCACCCACGGCGGCAGCGGCAAGGCGGTCGACCTGAACTCGATTCCGCTGGGCGCGATTGCCCGCGTCGAGATTCTGAAAGACGGCGCCTCGGCCATTTATGGCACCGACGCCATCGGCGGCGTGATCAATTTTATCTTGCGCACAAACTACGTCGGCACTGAAATTTCCGGCACCGGTACCTTCACCCAGGAAGGCGGCGGCGCCCAGAAGCGCGGCTCCCTGCTGATTGGCCGCGGCAACCTCGACACCGACCGCTACAATGCCTTGTTCAGCGTCACCGTCGACAAGAATGAAAAGCTCGCTTCCAGCCAGCGCGATTTCGCCAATGGTTTCCAGCCATCGCGCGGCCTGTCGCCCGACACCACCGGCACCCCGTACGCCAACCAGCTGAGCGGCGCCGGCACCGCGCTGGGCGCCAATTTCAAGCTGCCTGGCGACCCCAACCTGTACCTGCAAGCCAACCCGCTGTCGTTCCAGAAAAAGTGCGACACCGTCAAGGGCATGTCGCAATACCAGGTCGACCTGTGGCGCAATACGACTTCACCATTGCGCACGACCTACTCGTGCGCCTATGACTACGGCGGCGATTACGTAATGGCGCCGCCGGTCGAGCGCATCAACGCCCTCGGCCGCACCACCTTCCAGATCAACCAGGACACCCGCGTGTTCGTCGAGGCGCTCGCCTCGCGCGCCCGCGTGACGGCCGAGCTGACCCCGGTGCAGATTTCGACCTCGCTGGCGGCCGGCAATGCCTATCCGGTGGGCGGCCCCTATTACCAGGACCTGTCGCCGTACATCTCGACCTACGACAAGACCAAGCCGATCATCTACAAATGGCGCGCCAATATCGCCGGCAACCGCACCCAGGAAAACACCACCGACAACGCGCGCCTGCTGGTGGGCGTCGAAGGCACCGTCGGCAAGTGGGATTACCGCGCCGGCGTCTCGCGCGCCTACAGCAAGACCATGACCGACCTGAACGACGGCTATGTCTACACCGCGCCGTTCTACCAGGTGCTGGGCTCGGGCATCATCAACCCGTTCTCGCTCGACGGCAGCCAGACCCCGGCGGCGATTGCCGCCACCGAGGCAACCAAATTCCGCGGCCACTTCCAGCACGGCCGCACCACCTTGACCCAGTTGGATGCCAACATTTCCGGCGAGCTGTTCAACCTGCCTGCAGGCGCTCTGGCCGGCGCGGTCGGCATGGACCTGCGCCGCGAAGGCTATGGTTTTGCCCAGGACGTCGACGCCGCCACCATCCTGCTCTCGCCCGGCAACGCCGCCCTCAACACCGCCCAGCGCGACATCAAGGCCTTCTATGCCGAGCTGATCGTGCCAGTGGTGAAATCGCTGGAAGTGCAGCTGGCCGTGCGCCGCGACTTGTACAGCGTGATCGGCGCCACCACCAACCCGAAAGTGTCGTTCCGTTTCGAGCCGGCCAACTGGCTGCTGTTCCGCGGTTCGGCCAATAAAGGTTTCCTGGCGCCGAGCTTTACCCAGCTGTACTCGGCCCAGCTGTTCCAGGAACTGCCAAACGGTATTACCGATCCGATCGGTTGCCCGGCCAATCCGGGCAATCCCCTGTTCTGCGCGATTCCACGCCTGCCGTATTTCACCGGCGGCAATCCAGACCTGAAGCCGGAAACGTCCAAGCAGGGCAGCATCGGCATGGTCATCGAGCCGTTCCGCAATTTCTCGGCCTCGATCGATTACTGGGCGATCAACTCGAAAGACAAGATCCTCAACCGCACCCCGACCATCATTTTGCAGAACGCCGCTTTGCTGTCGAATAACATCGTGCGCGATCCTGCCACCGGCATCATCCAGTACGTGACCGCCGGCTGGATCAACGCGGCAGGCAGCAAGACCCGCGGCGCCGATATCGGCCTGCGCGGCAACGGCATCTGGGACAGCTACAAGTGGGCCGCCGCCGTCGACGGCACCTATACCCAGAGTTTCAAATTTGCCGAGATCGCCGGCCAGCCGTACAAGGAATATGTCGGCCAGTTCTTTACCCGCGATGTCTACTTGCGCTGGAAAACCCGCTCGAGCCTGACGGTATCGAAAGGCGACTGGAGCGGCGTGTTGTCGCAGGACTTCTTCTCGGGCTACAAGGACCAATTGCCTGACGGCGGCAAAGGCACGCCACCGGCTGGTTTCAACCCGAAGATCGACAGCTACATCACGTACAATCTGTCGGCGACCTATACCGGCTTGAAAAACTTTACGCTGACCGGCACCATCCTCAACCTGCTCAATACGGACCCGCCGTTCACCGCCCACAACGTCGACGAAGTGGTTGGCGCCGGTTGGGACCCACGGGTGGCCGATCCTCGCGGCCGGACTTTGTCGGTGCAGGCCAAGTACACGTTTTAATTGGCTGGCGACGGTTATATAAAACAGATCGGCGTGCTGCGTTGCAGTACGCCGATTTTTTATTTGCAGATTAATTTTCATTAACCACGATGGCCGATCCGAATTCCAGCCGGCGCCGCTTCGGTGGCGCGCTTGCAGCAGCGACCCTCGCTGCCGCCCTGCCGGCGCAGGCGGCTGGCATGCGGCGCCGTCCCCACGCCACCATGAAACTGCTCAAACCCCCGCGCCTGCGCGAAGGCGACCTCATCGGCCTGATCGCCCCGAGCGGTCATACCAGCGACGAGGCGATTGCAAAAGCCGTGGCCACCATCGAGGGCCTCGGCTTCAAGGTGGCGCTGGCCACGCATTTGCGCGAAGTGAACGGCAACTATGCCGGCCCGGTGGCGCACCGCCTGGCCGACCTGCACGCCATGTTCATCAATCCCGAGATCAAGGCGCTGTGGTGCATCCGCGGCGGCTCCGGCGCTATTTCACTATTGGCCGGCATCGATTACGCCCTGATCCGCGCCAATCCTAAAATCCTGCTCGGCTATTCCGACATCACCGCCCTGCACCTGGCGCTGCTGCGCCATGCCGGCCTGGTGACCTTTCACGGGCCGGTGGCCAGCTCGACCATGTCGAGCTATTCGACCGAACACCTGCTGGCGCTGCTGATGGACCCGTCTCCCCGCTACACAATCCCGATGGCGATGGAAAACGCCCGCCGCGCCGCCGCCGAAGCGCATTACGCCATCCGTACCGTGCATGGCGGCACCGCCACGGGCCGCCTGATCGGCGGTAACTTGAGCATGGTGGCGGCGCTGGCCGGCACGCCGTACGCCGCCGATTTCACCGACAGCCTGTTGTACATCGAGGAAGTCAACGAAGCGCCGTACCGCATCGACCGCTGGCTGACGCAACTGGACCTGGCGCTCGGTTTGCACAAGGCGGCGGGGGTGATCATCGGCATTTGCGACAACTGCGGCGCGGGCCACGAAGACGTTTCTCTGACGCTCGATGAAACTTTGGACATCCACTTGCAGCCCTTGACGAGGCCGGCGGTGACCGGCTATTCGATCGGCCACATCCGCAACCAGTTCACCTTGCCGGTCGGCGTGCGGGCGACGCTCGATACCGGGCGCCAAACGATTACTTTGCTGGAACCCGCGGTAATGTAATCGCGCCCGGCCAGGCCCCGCCTGGGTTGGCGGCAAGCGGGCGCGGGCAGGATCGACCCTAGTGGCCGACGATCTGCGACAACACCGAGAACGCCGCGCCGGTCTGCGATTGCTCCAGCAAGATGGTCAACTCGGAAAAAGTGCACATCATATTGACCACGGCAATCTTGTCCCACGCCAGCTTTTTAAGCACCGCGTGATACACGCCTGGCGTCTTGCGTGTTTCGGGATTCAAGCGCAGGGTCAGCGCGGTGAGGTTTTCCACCCGCGCCAACAAGCGTTCCTGGGCAAACGCTTGTTCAACCAGGTGTAACAAGGTGCCGCTGCACACCACCAGCATTTCATGCACGCCGCGGGTGACGGAGACAAAGGCGCCGTCGTGCGGTTCGGCCAGGGCCAGCAACTGGCGCTGGCACTCGGTGCTGCTGTCGGACAGGCGGTAGGTGGAAATGGTCAGATCGGCGCGCGTGGTCAACTCGCCCAGGCGTGGCGCCAGAATGATCGGCTGCGACAGGTCGTGCTGGGGCAGGCGCTCGGAAATGCGGCGCAGCGCCATCACCACGGCGGCCTGCCCGACCGGCTTCCACAAATCCGATTCAAGTTGCGGGCGCATCTGGCGCGCCAGCTCCGACAGATTTAACAAACCGGTGGCTATCCCTTCCGTCAAGAAAGGCGACTCCGATACGTACTGCTCAACTTTATTGGCGATCGATAGCATGGTAATCCGATCTCCCACCTGGAACTGGGGTGGGTCAGGGTCAAACGGCAAGTCAATGCGCGGCAGCGATGCGGCTATTCAAGGCTGCATGGCTGGCGGATTGGGGCAGCGCTGCCGGATCAATCCGGCAGCGCTCGCCTGTATGGGCCCGCTGGAAGCGGGCTAACTGGCGGCGGTGGCGGGAGGCGAGGAGTCGACGGCTGGCAAGTAGGTTGGCATACGCATGATTTTTCCCGTTGTGAGCGCTGTGGTGGAGCGAACTCCGCGCGCTTGATATCGACGTTTCCTTGCATATCTGCCGGAAACTTTTAACGAGTGTAGACCCTAGCTCGGCAAAAATGCAATCGAATTGAGGGGGTTAAATTTGTGAAAACGCGTGCGTAATTTGTAAAATTGCGGCCCTTGGCCAGCGGCTATGCATATATTTCTCGGCGGAAACCGCAAACAGCAGCGGCGCAAGATAATCTTCGGTGAAAGGACGTTTTAACGAATAGTTTGATATGTATCAAGCCGAAATCTTTAGCAAACCGATGTAATCGACTTGCCTATTCAATTTGATAAGCCGTCGCAGTTTGGCCACACTCGTATTGTTTGTACGACCGCGCAAGCAGAGAAGGGTTGCTATTCGGAATAATGTTTTACTGGGCGTCACTAAACTTTCAATGGCGAGAGCGCGGTGTTGTTGAACAAATATCGCCCAGAGTGTCCAGAACTAAACATTTAACGGCATTCCGTCCAAATTGATGAGATTTTTGACTTGCCCTGTTTTCGCGCCTATGTTTGGTTTCCTCGACGGTCCCGCGATGTACAGCACGTTTTGAGCAGGCGCCATCGGGTCACCCGGCAGGTCACGATCCAGGCCGGGCGCCAATGTCGATTCACATTCCTAACGACGGAGAATAAATTGAAACTACGCAAAACCCTGTTGGCCGCCACCGTGGCGAGCTTGCCGCTGCTGATGTGCGGCCAGGCCATGGCCGCGCCCCAGTTGATGGGCAGTCCGGTTGCCGCAGCCCGCATCGACGACGGGAATGTTGTCGATGCGCTGGTGGCCGCCCGTGCCGGCGCCGCCGGCCAATCGGTCGTCGCCAGGCTCAAGGCATCGCTTGGCAAGCGCGGCCTGGACAGCGATCACGGTTACGCCCTGGAAGCGTTCCATCCGGGCGTGCGCGGCTCGAGCGTCAGCCGCCTGGCCCACACCTACAAGGGTGTGCGCGTGTTTCAATCGGAGTCGGTGGTCGTCACCAACGAGATCGGCAAGGTCGTCAGCGAATCGGTCTCCGAGCGCCGCGCCGGCCTGGGGCTGGGCACTGCAAGCGCCAAGTCGCTGGCCCGTGCAGCCAACTTCAACACCCGTCCATCGCTGTCGCAAGCCGACGCCATCTCCCGCGTGACCAGCGCCATCGGCCCGTTCAGCGGTGAAGCGGCCAAGGCCAACGCCGAACTGATCGTCTACCCGATCGTCTCGCAGGTGCGCGTCGCCTCGGCCGTCAACAAGACCGATGCCCAGCTCAACGCGCTCGACCTGGTCGACCAGGTCACCGGCTACGAGCTGGCCTACCTGGTCAAAACGCGCCTGATCGTGGCCGGCAACCGTCCGGTATTCCACGACACCATCATCAGCGCCAACGATGGCCGCGTATTGAAACAATGGTCGGCCCTGCACACCGTGGTCGGCACCGGCTACAGCCAGTACAACGGTACCGTGCCGATCAGCACCACCCTGTCGGGCAGCACCTACTCGATGAAGGACACCACCCGCGGCACCGGCGGCACCTACGGCGGCATGGCCATCACCAACGCCAACCACGGCACCACGGCCGGATCGATCTACACCAACAGCACCAATACCTGGGGCGACGGCCAGCAGTACATCGCCGGCGGCTCGACCACCAACGCCAACGGCCAGACCGCCGCCGTCAACGCGCTGTGGGGCTTGATGAACACCTACGACATGCTGAAGAACACGCTCGGCTGGCAGTCGCTGGACGGCAACAACACGGCGACCTACATCGCCGCCCACGTCAACACCGCCTACGACAACGCCTACTATGACGACAGCTGCCGCTGCATGTACATCGGCGACGGTTCGTCCTTCAACAGCCTCGGTTCGATCGACGTCATCGGTCACGAAATGGGTCACGGCGTCACCGCCGCCACCTCCAATCTGACCTATTCGGGCGAGTCGGGCGGCCTGAACGAATCGAGCTCCGACATCAATGGCGAGATGGTGGAAGCCTACGCCCGCAATGGCGGCACCGGCACCGTCATCCCGGCTGGCAATGATTGGATGATGGGCAAGGAAATCAGCAAAACCGGCACGCCGCTGCGCTGGATGTACAAGCCGAGCAAGGACGGCTCGAGTCCGAATGCCTGGAGCAGCACGATCAAGAATCTCGACGTGCACTATTCGTCCGGCCCGAACAACCGCATGTTTTATTTCCTCTCGCAGGGCTCGAATTCGACCAGCAGCAGCGAGTACTACAGCTCCTACCTGACCCAGGCGCCGCTGGCCATGACCGGTATCGGCAACGACAAGGCCTACCGCATCTGGTTCAAGGCGGCGACGACCAAGTTTACCGCCTCGACCAACTACGCCGATGCGCGCAGCAAGGTGCTGGCGGCGGCGCAGGAACTGTATGGCGTCGGCTCGAAAGAAGCCATCGCCGTGCAACGCGCCTATGCGGCAATCAACGTCGGCACCGACGTCGCCGAAAGCGGCGGCACCGGTGGTGGCGTGTCGATCAGCTCCAATCCTGCCAGCGTGACCGTGGCTGCCGGCGCCACCGCCAGCTTCGCCGTCAGCGCCAGCGGCGGCACCGCGCCATATAAATACCAGTGGCTGCGCAACGGCGCCGCCATCAGCGGCGCCACCGCGTCCTCGTACAGCCTGACGGCGCAAACGGCCGACAACGGCGCCGCCTTCAGCGCCCGTGTGACGGACTCGGCCGCCACGCCGACCACCGCCACCAGCGCCGCGGCCACCTTGACGGTGTCGTCCGCCGGCGGCAGCACCGAGCGCGTCACCAACGGCAGCTTCGAGTCGAGCACCACCGGCTGGGCCGGCACCACCGGCGTGATCGGCGCCTACAGCGGCCAGACGGCGTATGACGGCACCCGCTTTGCCTGGCTCGGCGGCAACGGCACCACGGCAACGGAAACCCTGACGCAAGCGGTGGTGATCCCATCGGCGGCGACAGCGGCAACCCTGTCATTCGCGCTGCATATCGATACCGCCGAAACTGGCACTACCGCATATGACAAGTTGGTGGTGACGGTCAAAAACAGCAGCGGCACCGTGCTCGGCACCCTGGCGACCTACAGCAACGTCAACAAGGCCACCGGCTATCAGATCCGCACCTTCAGCCTGCTGCCATACAAAGGCCAGACGGTGACCCTGTCGTTTGCCATGACCGAAGATTCCTCGCTGCAAACCTCGTTCGTGGTCGACAAGGTCAGTGTGATCACGCAATAAAAATCAAGGCGGCCTGTCCGGCGCCTTTGCCTTTAAATTTCAAAAGCCGGATTCGATCCGGCTTTTTTCATTTTTTGGCCGCGCAATTTCACTTGATATCGATCAAAAAAGTGTAAATTGCCGGCTCGAAATTGCTTTTCAAATCGCAATTATTTGAGTGTGCACAAATTGCCATATAGTTCGTTCCGTTGATCGCCGTCCAAGTCATCTCGACAACGTTGATAGAAAATCCATCTCAGTCGCCCTGCTGCGACCTGCTCCCGATGGACCGATTTTACGAGGCTGGCGATGATGTCCTTGCACTGCATACCTTCCACATCCCTCCCTGCCGCCTGCCTGCCTGAGTTCGTCGACCTGCCGCGGCTGCGCTGACGACCTTTCTCTTTCTTTTCCTTTTCAATTGATTGTTCGCGCCCCGTGAGTGGCGCTGCGTGTCCGCACGCGCCTGTCCGGAGGCCGTCATGGAAGTGGTACCGATTCGCAGCGAAGTCATCGATGCCATGCGCAGCCGCCGCGCCGGCGCCATCGTGCTGGCGCGACCGGCGCCGATGCGGGTCGCGGCCGGCTTCGGCGGCGCGGTGGTGCTGGCCGTGTTGCTGCTGCTGGGCTTCGGCGAGTACACCGGCAAGGTGCGGGTTGGCGGCGTGCTGGCGCCCGCCGGCGGCGCCCTCAAGGTAGTGGCGGCGCAAGCGGGCCGCATCAAGGCGCGCCACGTCAAGGAAGGCGATATCGTCGGCGACGGCCAACTGCTGTTCGAACTGTCGGCCGAGCGCATCGGCGCGGCCGGCTCGATCGACGAACGGGTCGGCGCGCAACTGGCCGAGCGGCGCCACCAGGTCGAACTGCGCCGCGCCGCCAGCGCCGAGCAGTTGCAGCAGCAGGGCGCCGCCCTCGCGCGCCAGCACCTGCTGGCGACGGCGGAACTGGCCGGCCACCAGGGCGCGATCGGCATCCAGGACACCCTGCTGCGCAGCGCCACCGCCAACTATCAACGCTACGCCAAGCTGGCCGCAAAAGGTTTCGTGGCGCCGGCGGTGCTGACCCAGTATGCCAACGCGCGCGACGTCGAACTGGCCAAGAAAACCGCGCTGACCATCAACCTGCAGAATGCCCGGCGCGCACTGGAACAGATCGAGAGCGACCAGGCCGCGCTGGCCGGACAACGGCGCGTGGCCGATGCCGACGCCGGCAACAGCCTGGCCGCGCTGGCCCAGGAAACGGCCGAGCACGACGGCCGCCGCGCCACCAGCGTCGTGGCGCCCGGCGCCGGCCGCATCACCACGTTTGCCTACAGCGTCGGCCAGACGGTGTCGGCCGGCACCGTGCTGGCGACCGTTCTGCCGGCCGGCGCCAGGCTGGAAGCGCAGTTGCTGGTGCCTTCGCAAGCGAAATCCTCGATCGAGCGCGGCCAGCGGGTCGAACTGCGCATCGACGCCTTCCCCTACCAAAAATACGGCCTGGTGGCCGGCATCGTCGAACAGGTCGAGCTCAGCCCGACCACCG
>JAQGNM010000123.1 GCA_028291845.1 Massilia sp.
AGATACTGGTCGATCAGGGCCTTGCCGAAAATCGGCCCGGCCACCTCGAAACCGGCGGCGACGATCAGCCACAGGGTGGCCCAGCCAAGGTGCTTGCGGTCGACGTGCGCGGCGCGCCGCAACAGGGCGATCGCACGCGCGGCCTGCGCGCGCATGTCGGCGGCGGCATTGTTATTGTTTTTATCGGTATTGTTATTGCTCTCTTCAAGCTGCATCGAGGCTGGCCTCCAGTTGCTGGTATTTCCACTGGCTGGCGTACCAGCCGTCGGCGGCCAATAGAGCGGCGTGGCTGCCTTGTTCGGTGATGCGGCCGTCGCGCAGTACCACGATCAGGTCGGCGTTGGCCACCGCCGACAAGCGGTGGCTGGCGATGATCGCGCTGCGGCCGGGCCGCTCGCGCCGCAGCGTTTCCAGGTGTTCGAGAATGCGCGTTTCGGTGCCGGTGTCGACCGCCGAGAGGGCGTCGTCGAGCAGCAGCAGGTCGCTGGCGGCCAGCAGCGCGCGCGCGATCGCCACGCGCTGGCGCTGGCCGCCCGACAAGGTGATGCCCTTTTCGCCGACGCTGGTGTCGTAGCCGGCCGGGAAGCGCTTGATGTCCTCGTCGATGGCGGCCATGGCGGCGGCGTGTTCGATCTCGGCGCGGCTGGCGCCCGGGCGGCCCAGCGCGATGTTTTCGGCGATCGTGGCGGAAAACAAAAACGACTCCTGCGGCACCCAGCTGATGGCGCCGCGCAAGGTGGCCAGGGTATAGTCGGCCAGCGGCGCGCCGCTCCACGTGACGCTGCCCGCCTGCGGCGTCGCCTGCCGTAACAGCACTTTTAATAATGTCGACTTGCCGGCGCCGGTGGGGCCGACCAGGCCCAGGGTCTGGCCGGCCGGCAGCGCCAGCGAGATGTTGTCGAGAGCCGGCTGCTGCTGGCCGCCGTAGCGGAAGGTCACGGTGTCGAGCACCAGCGCGCCCGCGGCCAGGGTGGTGAGGCTGCCATGGTCGTCCACCGACAGCGGCGCCTCCATCAAGGGTTGCAGGCGCGCCCACGCCGCGCGTCCCCGCTCGATCAGCGCCAGCACCCAGCCGGCGGCGAACATCGGCCAGATCAGCTGGCCCAGGTACATGGTAAAACTGGTCAAGTCGCCGATGGTCAGCTGGCCTTGCCAGATCAGGTAGCTGCCCAGGCCGAGCGTCAAAAAACCGGCCGCGCCGAGGGTCAGGCCGACCGCCGGTTCGTAGGCCGCTTCCCACTGCTGCGCGCGCAGGCTGGCGCCGGCCGCTTGTTCGGCCAGCTCGCCGAACTTGGCCGCGCTGCGTTGTTCCAGGCCCAGCGCGCGCAAGGTGCGCACGCCGACCAGCGATTCCTGCACATGGTCGTTGAGCGCTGCAAAACGCTCGAGCGAATCGGTCGATGCGGTGTGGATGTGACTGGAGATGCGCCAGAACGCCCACGCCATCAGCGGGAACGGCAGCAAGGCGACCAGCGCCAGGCGCCAGTCGACGCCCAGCGTCATGATCGCCAGTACCATGATCAGGGTCAGGCTGCCGTCGAAGCCGGCCAGCATGGCTTCGCCGGCGGCACTCTCGATGGCGTCGATGTCGTTGGTGGCCAGCGCCATCAAGTCGCCGGTGCGCTGCTGCTGATAAAACGACGGCCCTTGCGCCGACAGCCGCGCATAAAACCGGGTGCGCAGCTCGACCCCCAGCTGGTAGGCGGCGGCAAACAGGCGCAGGCGCCAGCCGACCCGCAAGACGTAGATCACCAGGCCGAGCGCCAGCAACTGCGCCAGCTCGATCAGCAGGGCATGCTGGTCGAGGCGGTGGGCGGCCAGGCCGTCGATCATGGCGCCGATCTTGCGAGGCACCCAGACGGTGCAGGTGGCCACGCCCGCCAGCATGGCGGCCGACGCGACGTAGGAACCCCGATGGCGGCTGACGAAGCCGCCGATCAGGCGGGATAAACTCATGGGAAGTCCTTGCTGACAGAGCGGGCCCGACAAAACAAAAGCGGGCCGAAGCCCGCTAATTTACACGTTTTAGGGCGCAGCCTGCGCTGCACGCCTTATTTTTTGCGCTGGCGCCCGCCCGATTTTGCGGCTTCGACGGGGGCGGCATGCATCGGCTGCGGCGGCTCGACCTGTTCGACCTCGATCGGCGTATCGCTCGATGCCACCGTGAACGGCGCTGCGCTCGGCTGTGGTTCCTGGTGGCCGGCGGCGGCGGCGACCGGGGTCAGCTCGGCGATCGGCTCGGCCGATGCTGGCGCCGGCGTTTGCGGTTCGCTGGTCGGCGCGCTGGTGGGTGCGTCCAGCGGCCGCTCGGCATCGGCGGGCAGTTCGGCCAGTTCTTCGACCACTTCATTGGTCTGCTCGATGATGTCGTCGACCACTGGTTCGACCGGGGCAGCCGGGGCCGCCGGGGCGTCAGCAGCAGCGGGCGCCGCGGCCGGTGCTTCAGTTACTTCGTCGGCCAGTTGCTCGACCACTTCCTCGGTCTGTTCGATGATGTGGTCGGCCACCACGGTGACCTCGGCGACCGGCGGCAGGGCCGCCAGCTTTTGCATGGCGGCGCTGGCCGCCGGCGTGACCGCGTGCGGCAGGCCGGTCACGGAACTGGTCATGGCGGTGGCGATGCCGAATAGTTTGCGCTGGTATGCCAGCACGCTGTCGAGCTGGAACTGGCCCTGGCCGACCAGCGCAAACAAATCGCGCGGATCCTTCGCGGCCGCGACCTGGCGCAGCAATTCGGTCGATTTTTCCAGCGCGCCGCGGGTGGCCGCGAATTGCAGCGCAGCAAACTGCTCGGCGCCATCGAGGGCGCTGCCGGCGGCGCTGCGGAAGATCTGTAACTGCGCTTCGAGCTGGCGCGCGCCAACTGCGGAAATTTGTTCTGGGAAAAGGTTCATTGAAGTTCCTTAAGGTAATTTATGATGCGCTGCAATATAACGCTAGTTTATCGGCGTTCGATTGGCTTGGAAAGCATTATTTGGTGTCATTTGCACGTCATAATCTTGCATTGCCGCACAACTTTCCACTCCACAATTTCGATGACGACGCCATTCCATTACAATCGGATTGTCTAGTTGAAAGGGAAGCCGCATGGACCTCGTCATCCGCAATGCCAGCCTGCCCGATGGGCGCACCAGTATCGACATCGCCGTCGAAGGCGCACGCATCGCCGCCGTCGGCCATGCCCTGCCAATGACGGCCGCGCGCGAGATCGACGCCGCCGGCGACCTGGTCTCGCCACCGTTTGTCGACGCCCACTTCCACATGGACGCCACCTTGAGCTACGGCCTGCCGCGCGTGAACCAGTCCGGCACCCTGCTGGAAGGGATCGCCCTGTGGGGAGAATTGAAGCCGCAACTGGCGCAGGAAGCCCTGATCGAGCGCGCCATGCAGTACTGCGACTGGGCGGTGGCGCGCGGCCTGCTGGCGATTCGCAGCCACGTCGACATTTGCGACGACCGCCTGCTGGCGGCAGAAGCGCTGCTCGAGGTGAAACGCCGGGTGGCGCCCTACCTCGATCTGCAACTGGTGGCATTTCCCCAGGACGGCATCTTGCGGAGCGCGACCGCCTTCGACAACCTCAAGCGGGCGATCGGCATGGGCGTCGACGTGGTCGGCGGGATACCTCACTTCGAGCGCACCATGGCCGACGGCGCCGCGTCCGTGACTTTGCTGTGCGAATTCGCCGCCGAGCGCGGCCTGCGCGTCGACATGCACTGCGACGAGAGCGACGACCCGATGTCGCGCCACATCGAAACCCTGGCCGCCGAAACTTTAAGGCTCGGCATGCAGGGCAGGGTGACCGGCTCGCACCTGACCTCGATGCACTCGATGGACAATTATTATGTCAGTAAATTGCTGCCGCTGATCGCCGAATCGGGCGTGGCGGCAATCGCCAACCCGCTGATCAACATCACCCTGCAAGGCCGCCACGACAGCTACCCGAAACGGCGCGGCATGACCCGCGTGCCCGAGTTGATGGCCGCCGGCGTCGACGTCGCTTTCGGCCACGACTGCGTGATGGACCCGTGGTACGGCCTCGGCTCGGGCGACATGCTGGAAGTGGCCCACATGGGCCTGCACGTGGCGCAGATGACGGGTCAGCAAGCGATGCTGCGCTGTTTTGGCGCCATCACCGAAACCCCCGCGCGCATCCTCGGCCTGGAACACTACGGCATCGCCCCCGGCTGCAACGCCGACCTGGTGCTGCTCGACGCCGCCACCCCGGTCGAAGCGATCCGCCTGCGCGCCGCGCGCCGCCTGGTGCTGCGCCGCGGACAAATCGTCAGCGAAGCGCCGCCCGCCACCGCCAGCTTGACCTTGCCAGGCCGGCCGTCCACCGTCAACTTCCGGCTTGGACGCTGATCCATGCACGTCCTCGACACCGCGCGCCTGCGCCTGCGCACGCTGACCCTCGACGACGCCGCCACCTACCTGCAAGTGATGAACACCCCGCTATTCCACCGCTGGATCGGCGACCGCAAGATCCGCACCGAAGCGCAGGCGAGAGAAGCGCTGGCGCTCGGCCCCCTCAGCATGCAATCGATGCGCGGCTTCTCGCTATACCTGGTCGAACGCAAAAGCGACGGCGCCGCCATCGGCATGTGCGGCTTGATCAAGCGCGAGA
>JAQGNM010000134.1 GCA_028291845.1 Massilia sp.
GGTGGCCATCAGGGAACGCGGCGAGCGGCGCGACAGGCCGCACACGCCGTGGCCACTGGTGCAGCCGCCGCCATAACGCGTGCCGATGCCCACCAGCAGGCCGGCCACGACCAGGGTCGCCGTGCCGGCGTCCACCTGTGCCGCCGGCAGCGGCGCGAGCAAGCTGTAGACGAGCGGCGCGCCGATCAAGCCCAACAGAAAAGCAATACGCCAGGCGAGGTCGCCGCGCGGCCACTCGAGCAGGCCGCCGAGGATGCCGCTGATGCCGGCGATGCGCCCGTTGAACAGTAAAAGCAGCGCTGCGGCCAGCCCGATCAATACACCGCCGGCCAGCGAGGCCCACGGTGTGAAATGCACCCAGTCGATCACCAAGATGTTGCTCCTTTCGGTTGACCGCGATATATCCGGTACAGCACCTGCATCACCGCAAGCGCTTCGTCGCTGGTAATGCTATAGAAAATCTGCTTGCCCCGGCGCCGCATGGTCACCAGCGCTTCGTCGCGCAGTGCACCTGTCTGCCGCTATAGGGCAGCTTGCTGGTCCTCGAACGCGTCGAGCGCGTACGCCAGGTACGTCAGGGACGGACGTGCGTCGTCACCTCCCGATTCGCGCAACAAAACACCGTGAAACCGATGCTACGCAAGCGCACAAAATAAATTGCTTGACATAGCGAGCGATGGGAACCAAAGCAGAAGATCAGAATTTTCACACAATGTCATATGGACGTTGCGGTGACCATCAGACTTTGTGTCAGAAAAGACATTGTGTGAGTATTGCCTCTGTCGAAACCCCCGCCGTCATCGTCCCACTCGCTGGATGCGGCTATGGCGCCAGCCCTGGCCGGCGTCCTGTTGCGAATACGTCGCCAAGGTGCAATATATTTCCCGCGCATGCGCAACGCTTGCTCAGTAGTATCCCGTCTTGTCGAGTTTTGTTTATAAACTTATGACAGGACTTCTACCATGACGCTGGTTCGCCGCACGCTGTTGAAATATGCAGTGGGATCCACCGTTTTAACCGGTCTGCCACGGCTCGCTCACGCGTCGGGCGCGATGATTGCGGCAAAGTCCGAATCTTCGCCCAAGGGAGACAGCAAGGAATACCACGATGTCGATGCCGGACTGGTTCCCGCCCAGGCACGCAGCGTCGTCGTCGGCTGGAATCAGGTTCTGGCGAACGCGGTCACCAAGGGTTCCTATCCGCCGACGATCTCCGCCCGTACGATGCCGATCCTGAACACGGCCATGTTCAACGTCTGGGACTATCTCGGCCATGCGCACGCGCGGCGCTTCGACACCATCTTTGCCACGCCCGTGACGCGTCAGCAGGGCGCAGATCCACGTTTCGAGCAGATCGCGCTCAGCAGTGCCGCCGCGGCAGTGCTGCGAACACTGTTCCCGGCATCCCTCGAAGAGATCGCCGCCTACGGCACCAGGCTCGGCTCGAACGCGGGACACCCCGATGCCCATGTGGCGAACCGGGTCGGCGAATAGGCGGCGCAACATGTTTTGAACCAACGTGCCCACGACGGCAGCAATCAGTTGGGCGATCTGAATCCTGGTCCGTATTCGGACTATACCGGGTACAGACCCATTAACAGCGCCGCCCAGATGGTCGACGCCGACCGTTGGCAGCCGCTTCAGCATCAGGCGTGCCTGACGCCGCAGTGGGGCAAGGTACGGCCGTTCGCCTTGCTGAGTGCCGGGCAATTCCGGCCAGCGCCGGCGCCATCGATCTTCTCGCTGGCAATGTATGGGGAAATGCAGGAGCTGATCGACCTCAACGCGAACCTGACCGAACAGCAAATGGTTGTCTGCCGATACTGGGCGGATGGCAGCAGGATTCCCTGGCTACAGTTCGCGCAGTTGCTCTCTTACCATCAGCGCCACTCGGTCGAGCAGGATGTCAGGCTGTTCCGGGCACTTGGCGCTGCCCTGCACGACGCCATGGTCGCGACATGGGACGCCAAAATGGCCTACGACACCGCCCGTGCGATCTCCGCGATCCGTACAGTATTCGCAAATCGCAGCCTGAGCAATTGGGGCGGTTACCCGACCGGCTTCATCGAGATACCCGGTAGCCAGTGGGCTCCCTTTCTGTCCACGCCGCCGTTCCCGGAGTATGTCTCGGCGCATAGCACGGCCGGACACGCCGCGGTTGCCGTACTCGAGCGATTCACCCGCGGCGATTTCAGGATCAAGCAGAAATTCACCGCGACGGCGACCTTGTATTGGGATTCGTTCGCGCAGGCAGCGGAACAGGCCGGCTATTCGCGCCGTCTCGGAGGTATCCATTTCAAGACCGGGGACCTGAACGGCCGCGAATTGGGCCGCCGGATCGGTAAGACTGTCGTCAAGCAGTTCGGCTGAACCGCTCAGGGGTAGCTGCCGCGTTCGTTCGCGATCCGACGACCCAGCGGTCGGATCGCCGCTGGCCGTCCGGCGGCGCGGTATCCACGGTTCAAACGACGATGACGGCGTATCTGTATACGAGGCCGATAGCTGCGTGATCCCGGGGTCCAGCCTGAAAGGCGCCAGTCCGCAGCAGTCGATCTGCTGCGGCGTGCCCTTGACCAATTCAAGCGTAGTCGGTGCAGGCGAAACCGTTCAACAATGCCAGGCCCTGCGGCCACATTTTCAGGTCGCTGTCGGAGCCGATGTGTCCCAATCCGCCGAGTATGGTCAATTGGCTGCCCCATGCATGGGCGAACGCGGTCGCGCGCTCGATGGAAACATACGGGTCGCCCCGGCTGACGATGACCTGGGACGGGAACGGCAAACGCCTGAGCGGCACAGGGCTAAAGCCCTCGGTACCCGATGGATAACTGTCGGCTTCGGTATCGCTGGGCGCCACCAGGAATGCGCCGCGGATCGGCCGCGGATAGCGTTCAGCCCACATGGCCACCAGCGTGCAGGCCAGGCTGTGCGCAACGAGCACCACGTCGCCGATCGATCGCCAGCTATCGCTCGTTGCCGCGCGGCGCAGCCACGCACGCCTGGTAGCTCGACTGCACATCGCTCACGCACGCCTCGCGCGCGCTGTCGCCCATGTTCCTGCCCAGATCATTGCATCTGGCCATGCGTGCGTGCATCGTGGTGTCGCATTGCTGGGTGACGACGGCTTGGGCGGCGCCGGTTTCGACCGTGGTGATACGGTTGGGATCCGATGGCGTCGACGCAGCGGGCGAGGGCGGCGGTGGTGGTGCTGCCGGTGCGGCCGGCGCAATCAGGGGCGCGGCGCCGTCGGTAGGGGCGGCGTCGGCAGTGGCAACAGGGCGCGCGTCGCTGCCCGTGCAAGTGACGCCGCCGTCGTTCAGCGCGCACAGGTCGGCGCCGGCGCCGCTGGCCGGGGCCGGGTTGCCGAGGCTGGCGGTAGCGCCCCTGTGGCGCGCGGCATGCTTGTTCAGCAGCTCGGCCGCGGTGCCGAGCGAAGTCATGAACAGGAACTGATTCTGATTTGCTGCGCTATCGGCTGCACTGGCTGAATTGGCTGAATTGGCTGAATTGGCTGAATTGGCTTCACTGGCGCCATTGCCATTCCTGGCGCTGAACTTCAGGGTGTGGCTGCCGTCTTCGAGACTGATGTAGGACATGTTGGTGTTTCTGGCGAAATCGACGCCGTTGGCAATCGGGGCGCAGGTGATCGATCCGCTGGCCGCATTCAGATAGCACAGGCTGACCGCGCGCTCACCCAACGCGATCCAGCTGGCCGGCGCGGACGCGATGAAGTTGCCGGCGATGATTTCGCGTACCTTGCCAGCGGCCTGCGGGTGCCGGTTGGTGAGGCAGGGCCCACCTTCCTGGCAAAACTGCACGGCGCCGTCGTCCTGCAGCTGCACCACCGCCGGCGCCTGCCGTTGTTGCGCCGGCGCCGCTGGCTGCGCCGCCGTGGCCTCCGACCAGGGCCACAATCCGGCCAGCGCCACGCCCATGGCCCAAGGTGCCCACCACGCCCAGATTTTCAGTAAGCGAACCGTCATCACTGTCTCCCGCGCCCAGGCACGCCTGGCCGCCTGTTGAATGCAACCCCACCGTGGGGTCAGCCGTTCGACCAGTTTGGGTGTCACTCATTTTGCATGTGTGATTTGCGTCAAACGCGTGCGGATGGGCGCTCCTGGAAACCAGCACCGTGGGCCGCTGTTCAGGCGTGCTGCGCCAACGCCAGCGGCGTCACCGTCACCTTCACCTCCAGCCGCTGCCGCCCGCCGCCGAGCACGATCCCGCGCATCGGCGTCACGTCGCTGAAGTCGCGCCCCCAGCCCAGCGTGATGTGCTCGTGCTGCACCAGGCTGCGGTTGGTGGGGTCGAAGTCGATCCAGCCCAGGTCGGGGCAATACACCGACACCCAGGCGTGCGAGGCGTCGGCGCCGATCAGGCGCGGTTTGCCGGCCGGCGGGTGGGTCAGGATGTAGCCGCTGATGTAGCGGGCCGGCAGGCCGAGCGCGCGCAGGCAGCCGATCATCAGCTGGGCGAAATCCTGGCACACGCCGCGGCGCCCGCGCAGCACCTGGTCGAGCGGGGTCGAGATGTCGGTTGCGGCGCCGTCGAATTCAAAATCGGCAAAGATGCGCCGGGTCAGGTCGAGGGCGGCGTCGAGCTGCGGCCGGCCGGGCGTGAAACTCAGGCGCGCGTAGGCTTCCAGCTCGTGGAACCAGGCCACGTGCGGCGAGGCGTACAAATAGCGGCACGCCTCGAGGGTGGCGGGACGTTTGTCGGCGATCATCATGGCGCGCACGGTTTCCCACGCCGCCGAGCCGGCGATGCCGGCCAGGCCCGGGCGCTGGCGCAGGGCGACGGTCGATTCGGCGTGCACCAGCAGCTGCTCGTGCGGCAAGGTCAAGGCGACGTGGCGGGTGCTGTTGCCGAAGTAATCGACGCCGTGAGCAAGCTCGTTGATGGCCGGGTCGAGCAAAATTCGATGTGACTCGGTGGCTTGATAAGCGAAATCGCGCGGCGTCATGTGCAGGTATTGCTGCGACAAGGTCACCTTGCTCTGGTAATGGTAGTGGGTTTCGTGGACTACCTTGTATCTTGCGCAAACTGGCATGCGCGCCGGCGAATGGTTCATGTTCTGCGCGTCCGCCGGCGGCCGTTGTCGGCGTTGTCGGTGTAGCTGAAAAACCGTACGCTGATGTGCTCGGACAAGGCGCTGCTGGCCAGCTCGATGCGGTGCAGCAGGCTGCTCAGGGTCACGTTGCCGTTATTAAAATCCGCATCGGGATCGAGGGCGACCAACTCGTCGCGCAAGGGTGCCAGCAATTGTTCGCCGCAGGCGCCGTGGGTCGTGGCGATCTTGCCGAGGGCGCCGAGGATGCCGTCGAGCTGGAACACGATCGAGCGCGGGTTGGTCTGGTCGCACAGCAGCAGGTCGAGCACCGGCAGCCACTCCGGCTGCGCGCGGTAGCGGGCGCGGTAGGTGATGATGCTGTCGGACAGTTCGAGCAGCCAGTCGAGATTGCCGTCGTCGTCCATCGCCAGCGCGCGCTGCAGCACGATACTCTGAAATTGCAGGCGTTCCAGGCGCCGGCCGATCGACATGAAACGCCAGCCGAGGTCGCGCGTCATGCCGTCGAGCGCAAAGCCCGACAGCATCATCAGCGACGCCGCGGCGTCGTCGAGGATGGTCATCACTTCCGATTGCGAAGGCGTCTCGGCGGCGGCGGCGGCGCTCTGCACCATGCGGTTCAGGGCGCGCCAGTTGTCGACCGAGAAGCGCTCGTGCAACTGGCCGGCCACCCGGTGCAGCTGCCGCTGCTGGCGCGCCAGGCCGGGCACCGCCGGCGACACCACCGCCCGCAGCAGGGCCGTTTCGATGCGGTCGTCGTCCAGACTGTCGGCGTCCGCCGCCACGCCTTCGATATCGATCAGTTGAAAACGGCCGCACAGCGCCATCACGGTCGGCCATTCGGCGCCGCGCTGATCGAAACGCACATTGAACAGGAAGTTGAGGGCGACCCGCAGCAGGCGGCCGATATTGTCGCAGCGCTCGGCATGGCGGCCGAACCACAGCAGGTTTTCCGCCACCCGGCTCGACAGCTTGCTGTCTTCGCGCACCAGGTCGGCGCCGCTCATGCTGCGCTTGCGCGGGTGCTGCAGCGCGGCGCGCGCGCGCGCCTGTACCCAGGTGTCCTTGCTGGCGCCGCCGCGCTGCATCGTGAGCACGCGCGCGTCCGGCCCGGTGGCCACCCGGGTCAGCCCGCCCGGCATGACCACGTAGCCGTTCGGGGTGGCGCAGGCGAACACCCGCAAGCCGATGGCGCGCGCCTGCAAACCGGGCTGCATGGTCGATGCGGCGCCGGATTGCTGGTCCTGCCACACCGGCGCCTGCGACAGCTTGACCAGCTCCTGGGCGATGAAATTGCCCGGGTTGGCGCGCAGCGCGGCGATCAAGTCGGCGCGGGCGTCGCCATGCAGGTCCTGGCCGAACACGGCCGCCTGCGGCAGTTGGGGAAAGGCCGGCTTGATCACCAACCGGTCGAGGTTCGCAATCACCGTGTCGAGCGCGTCCGGCTCGCCGCACCACCAGGTCGCCACCGACGGCATCGCCAGCGGCTGGCCCAGCAGACGGCGCGACAGCGCCGGCAGGAAGCCGAGC
>JAQGNM010000221.1 GCA_028291845.1 Massilia sp.
ACGGCTGCCGCTCGACTGAGTGACGACAAAGCGCGCCCAGAAGGTGGCCTGGCTTTCCCGCTTGCTCATGCGGAATTGTCGTAAGGCCACCGGCCCGCTGACGCGCACCGGCGCCGGCGCAAGTGCCCCTGCGGCCGCGCTGTCGTTGGCGGCCATTACCGGCGATGGCGTCGCCGACCGTTGTACGTTCAATTCCTGTTCCATGTCATCTCCTGGTTGAACTGCGAAACAGGCAGTATTCCACCGGGGGGACCCCTTTCCAGCTATCACTTCTGCTAGTTATGCAACGGCCATATTAGGCGGATTCTTAACCCGCGCTGCATACATTTATAAACGGATGGGGGGCTTCAAAATGGCAATGCAAATCAAGATCGCTGCTCGCAAGGATTTCAAATCGCCAGACCTGTGGGAAATGCACAAGTTGCGCGCCAAGGTGTTCAAAGACCGGCTCGGATGGGAAGTGCCGGTGCTGTCGGGCATGGAAATCGACGGTTACGACGCCCTCGACCCGTATTACATGATGATCCGCGAGCCCGGCAAAGGCACGCTGCGCGGCTGCTGGCGGCTGCTGCCCACCGAGGGGCCGTATATGCTCAAGGATTCGTTTTCGCAACTTTTACATGGCGCCGCCGCCCCGATGAACGAACGCATCTGGGAGCTGTCGCGCTTTGCCATCGAAACCGACTGCGATTCGCGCTTTGGCTTGTCGCAAATAACCATGGAGTCGTTCACCGAGATGGTGCTGTATGGCCGCGAGCACGGCATCGACCGCTATGTCACCGTCACCACCACCTCGCTCGAACGCCTGGTGCGGCGTGCCGGCGTCGCCGTCGAACGGCTCGGCCCACCCGTGCAGATTGGCATCGAGCAGGCGGTCGCCCTGTACATCGACGTCGATGCCACCTATCACGCGCTGTTCGACCAGCGCCTGGCATCCTGAGCGCCCGGTGATTCGTCCCGGCTGGAACGCAGCGCCCGCCGGGACGAAGGATGGCATGATTGTTACGAAATATTAAATTTAGATTTACAAATGTGGGGATATTGCATTTGACGATGGTTTCCTGACGCCATTAATAGTATGCTTGCCTGCACTATGCAGGCGTCCGTGCGTACGCCTTGATGTTCAATGCAGCAGGGCCGCGGGGCAGACAATGACGCCAGCCATCACCCAGAGGGTGCGCAGTTCAGTGACCGGGGCAGCCCGGCAACGCCTGTTGCTGTGGGCGCCGGGTGCGCTGTTGGCGATCGCCGCCGGCTGTGTGCTGTACGGCCTGGCCGCGCGCACCGTGCGCGACGATGCCCGCCAGCGCTTCGACGGCCTGGCGCGCGGCGCCCAGGCCCAGCTGACGGACCGGCTGGCGAGTTTCGGCGACCTGGCGCGCGGCGCGGCGGCGCTGTTTCAGGCCAGCGACGGGCCAGTCAACCGCCTCAAATTCCACCGTTACGTCGCCGCCCTCGATATTGCCCACCATTTTTCCGAGGTCGAGGCGGTCACCTTCGCCGCCGCCGTCGATGGCGCCGATCGCGACCGGTTTGTCGATGCGGTGCGCCAGGACCGCAGCCTCGACCCGGCCGGCTATCCGAACTTCGATATCCAGCCGCCGGGCCGGCGCCAGCGCTACGAAGTGCTGACCTACCTGGAGCCGCGTGCGTCGATGGGCGAGCGCTTCGGCGTCGACCTGGCTGCCCATCCAAGCATCGGTCCGGCGCTCGAGCAAGGGCGCGATCAGGGCAGCATGTCCGCCTCCGGCACCCCGCTGACGGTACAGATTCCCTACCCGCACCTGCGCATGGGGGTGAGGGTGCCGGTGTACCGCCAGGGCGCGCGTATCGACAGCGTGGCTGCACGGCGCGCCGCCTACGCCGGCTCGGTGGGCGTCGCCTTTTCGGTGCCGGCGCTGGTCGAGACCATCTATGAGCAGGTGGCCCTGCCGGGACTCGACCTGGCCCTGTTCAGCGCCAGCGCGCAACCGGCCGGCGCCGACCCGGCGGTGATCGGGCCGGGCGCGCGCCTGCTGTACGGCGCCGCCCAGGCGCCGGTGGGCGGCTTCCACGCCGTGTTGCCGCTCAATTTTCACGACCGCCCGTGGCAGCTGCGCTTCTCGCTGTCGGACGCCGCGCTGTACAACGGATTCGACCGCAGCCTGCCGATCGCCGCCATGCTGGTCGGGGTGTTCGGCACCCTGCTGATCTACAGTTTTTTCGTGCGCATGTACTGGTCCGGCCGCCAGCAGAGCGACCAGCGCCTGCTGCTCGATACGGTGCTGCAAAATATCGACGCCCACGTCTACATGAAGGACAGCGAACGGCGCTTCACCTATATTAATGCGCCGTGCGCGGCAGCGATGGGCTTGCGCCCGCAGGACGTGATCGGTCGGCTCGACCGCGAAGTGCTGCCGGCCGCCCTGGCCGACGAATACTGGGAGCGCGACCGCGCGGTGTTCGCCAGCGGGCGCCAGCAGGCCGGCCAGTTCGAATTCGTGCGCCGCGACGGCGCCGTGCGCCAGTTCTGGACCGTCAAGGTGCCGGTGCGCGCCGGTTTCGACGCCACCGGCGACGTCCACGCGGTGATCGGCCTGTCCACCGACGTCACCGAGCTGCACGAGTTGAAGGCCCAGGCCGATGCCGCCAACCAGGCCAAGAGCAATTTTCTGTCGAATATGAGCCACGAAATCCGCACGCCGATGAACAGCATCATCGGCATGTCGCACCTGGCCCTGCAAAAGGCGCTGGAGCCGCGCCAGCGCGACTACCTGGAAAAAATCCACCACGCCGGCCAGCACCTGCTGGGTATCATCAACGACATTCTCGACTTTTCCAAGATCGAGGCGGGCAAGCTGGAACTGGAAGTGATCGATTTTTCGCTGCCGACCTTGATGCACAACCTGACCTCGCAGCTGGAAGCGGCAGCCGCCGCGCGCGGCCTGACCCTGGAAGTGGCGTTGGCGCCCGAGCTGCCGCGCCAGCTGCGCGGCGATCCGGTGCGCCTGGAGCAGGTGCTGCTCAATTTCACCGGCAACGCCATCAAGTTCTCCGAGCAGGGCGTGGTGCGGGTACGGGTCGGGCTGGTCAGCGCCACCGGCCAGGATCTGCTGCTGCGCTTCGAGGTGACCGACCAGGGCATCGGCATGAGCGAGGCCGAGATCGGCGAACTGTTCAAGTCCTTCCACCAGGCCGATCCCTCGACCACCCGCAAGTACGGCGGCACCGGCCTGGGCCTGGTGATCAGCAAGCAGCTGGTCGAATTGATGCAGGGCGAGGTGGGCGTGCGCAGCGCGCCGGGGCAGGGCAGCACCTTCTGGTTCACGGCGCGCCTGCGCCAGGGCGTCGATTTCGCCCAGGGGGCGGGCGATCCGCCGGCAGCAAGCCTGCTCGATCATATCGCCGGCAGCGTCATCCTGGTGGTCGAGGACAACCTTTTCAGCCAGCAGGTGGCGCAAGAACTGCTGGAAGACGCCGGCGCCGAGGTGGCGGTGGCCGCCAACGGCAAGGAGGCGCTCGACCAGATGCTGCGCCACCGTTTCGACTGCGTGCTGATGGACCTGCAGATGCCGGTGCTGGACGGCTTCGAAGCGACCCGCATGATCCGCGCCGACCCGCGCCTGCGCGACGCCGTCGTCATCGCCATGACCGCCAACGCCGGCCGTGAAGACCAGGAGCGCGCCTACGCCGCCGGCATGGACCAGTTCATCACCAAGCCGACCTCGCCCAAGCGCTTGTTCTCCACCATCGCCGATGCGATCGATGCGCGCGCGGCGGCATCGGCGCGCGGCCCGCGCGCGTTGGCCGACGCCGGCGCCGATCCGCGCGGCGCGCGCCACGGCGGGGTGTTCGACCAGGCCTCGCTGGCCAGCACGTTCAACGGCAACGCCGACAAGATGCGCAAATACGCATTGATGTTCCTCGACGCCTCGGCCGACGGCCTGCGCGACGTCAAAGAGGCGATCGCCCAGGGCGACATCGAGCGCCTGGCCGCCATCGGCCACCGCCTGAAAGCGGCGGCGCGCGCGGTCGGCGCCCTCGACTTTGCCGACACCTGCGCCCAGTTCGAACAGCTCGAACAGCTGGCGCAGGGGCAGGGGCACTCCGGCGGCCAGCGCGACCCGGCGCTGGCGGTGGCCGAATCGCTGCTGGCGACCCTGAGCGCGCGCCGCGACCAGTTGGTGCGGCATATGCAGATGATCTATGCGGCCAGCGCGGCGTGAGCGCGCGGCGGGCCGGCATTTGTATCGTCCGTGAAAGCCTGATGTTCACTGCCGGGGCTTTATAATGGCGCCAGCCGCCGCCGTGTCCGGCGCCGCCCCCGACCTGAAAGATCCATGTCCTCACCCGTCACGCCCGGCCTGTTGATTTTGCACGGCAACCAGATGGAATTGCTGCGCGCCGCCGTGTTCAGCTGGATGCAGCAGCATCCGCTCGGCGCGCTCGAGGAAGAAATCGTGCTGGTGCAGTCGAACGGCGTGGCTGAGTGGCTGAAAATCGCTCTGGCCGAGCAGGCCGGCGTATGCGCGGCCACCCGCGTGGCGCTGCCGGCGCGCTTTCTGTGGGAAGCTTACCGCGGCATGCTCGGCGCCGAGGCAGTGCCGAAACGCTCGCCATTCGACAAGGGGCCGCTGACCTGGCGCCTGATGCGCATGCTGCAGGGGTTGGTCGACCAGCCGGAGTTCGCGCCGCTGCGCCATTTCCTGGGGGCGGGCGATCCCGAACGGCGCTTGCAGCTGGCAGCGCGCCTGGCCGACCTGTTCGACCAGTACCAGGTCTACCGCGCCGACTGGCTCGAGGATTGGGCCCACGGCCGCGATGTGTTGCGCGATGGCGCCGGCCAGCTACGCCCGCTCACGCCTGAACAGTGCTGGCAGGCGCGCTTGTGGCGGGCGATTCACGCCACCCTGCCGGCGCCGCAGCGCGCCAGCGGCCGCGCGTATGTTCACCAGCAGTTCCTCGACGCCAGCGCGCGCGGCGACCTGCCGGCAGGACGCCTGCCGCGCCGCGTCATCGTGTTCGGCATTTCGGCGCTGCCGCACCAGAGCCTGCAGGCTTTGGCGGCGCTGTCGCGCTACAGCCAGGTGGTGGTGGCGGTGCCCAATCCCTGCCAGTTTTACTGGGGCGACATCATCGAAGGACGCCAGCTGTTGAAGGCGGCGTATCGCCGCCAGGCCAATCGCAATGGCCGCGAGCTGTCGCAACTGCCGATCGAGAGCATGCACGAGCACAGCCACCCGCTGCTGGCCAGCTGGGGGCGCCAGGGCCGCGATTTCATTCGCCTGCTCGACGAATTCGACGAGTCGGGGAAGGGGCCCGAAGGGCAGTTCGGCAATCTGCGGGTCGACCTGTTCAGCGACGAAGAGGGCGCCACCCTGCTCGAGCAGATCCAGGCCGCGGTGCGCGATTTGTTGCCCTTGAACGAGCACCCGCAGGTGCCGCCGGACGCCGCCGACCGCTCGCTGCAGTTTCACGTCGCCCACAGCGCGCACCGCGAAGTGGAAATCCTGCACGACCAGCTGCTGGCCATGTTCGCCGCCGACCCGGCCTTGCGCCCGCGCGACATCGTCGTCATGGTGCCCGACATCGACACTTTTTCGGCCGCCATCCACGCGGTGTTCGACCAACATCGCCGCCACGAGGCGCGCTTCATCCCGTTTGAAATCGGCGACGTCAAGGACCGCAGCGTCAACCCGCTGCTGGTGGCGCTGGAATGGCTGCTGCGCCTGCCGCAGCAGCGTTGCCGCCAGAGCGAGGTGCGCGATTTGCTCGACGTGCCGGCGCTGGCGGCGCGCTTCGGCCTGGGCGTCGACGACTTGCCGGTTCTTGGCCGCTGGATCGAGGGCGCCAGCGTGCGCTGGGGCCTCGACCAGCAGCACCGTGACGGCCTCGGTCTGGGCCAGGCCGGCGAGCAGAACGCCTGGATCTTCGGCGTACGCCGCATGCTGCTCGGTTACGCGGTCGGCGTCGGCGGCGCCTTCGACGGCGTCGAGCCGTATGCCGAGGTGGGCGGACTCGATGCGGCGCTGGCCGGTTCGCTGGCCCAGCTGATCGAAACGCTGCTCGATTTTCGCGCGCTGCTGGCGCAAGCGCGCACGCCGGCGGCGTGGGCCGAGCAGGGACGCGCCCTGCTGGCGGCGTTCTTCGACGGCGATCAGGATGCCGACCGCCTGACCCTGGCGCAGTTGACCGGCGCCCTGCAAAGCTGGCAGGAAACCTGCGAGGATGCCGGCTTCGACGAGCCGGTGCCGCTGGCGGTGCTGCGCGAAGCCTGGCTCGGTTTGCTCGATGAGCCGACCCTCGATCACCAGTTCGTCTCCGGCGGCGTCACCTTCTGCAGCCTGATGCCGATGCGCGCCGTGCCGTTTCGGGTGGTTTGCCTGCTCGGCATGAACGACGGCGATTTCCCGCGCCGAGCCAATCACAACGATTTCGATTTGCTGGCGCTGCCCGGCATGGCGCGTCCCGGCGACCGCTCGCGGCGCGACGACGACCGCTACCTGATGCTCGAGGCGATGCTGGCCGCGCGCGACAAGCTGTATATCAGCTGGGTCGGCCGCAACGTGCGCGACAACAGCGAGCAGCCGCCCTCGGTGCTGGTGTCGCAACTGCGCGATTATCTGACCGCGGGCTGGGACCTGACGCCGGCCGACCTGGCGCGGCTGACCACCGTGCATGCCCTGCAGCCGTTCAGCCGCCGCTATTTCGAGGAAGGCGGCCTGCCCAGCTACGCCGCCGAGTGGAATGTGGCGCACCAGGCGGCCCAGCCGGTCGACATGGCCGACCTGCCGCCGTACGAACTGGAAGCGGGCTATCAATTAAAGCTGGGCGAGCTGGCCACCTTCGTGCGGCAGCCGTCGCGCTATTTTTTCCGCCGCCGGCTGGGCGTCAGTTTCGTCGACGACGATGCCCTCGGCCAGGACGAGGAGCCGTTCGGCTTCGATGCGCTGGAGCGTTACGCGCTGGAGGACAGCCTGCTCGACGACAG
>JAQGNM010000164.1 GCA_028291845.1 Massilia sp.
CCCGCTTCCATCGCGGTTTTCAGATCGGCTTGGGAGGGCCGCACGGTCGCCAGGCCGATGCCGGGGGCCACCGCGCGGCAGCGTTCGATCAAGGGCGGCATGAAATAAATCTCGGCGACGTCGGTCATGGCGATGACGAACTGGCGCTCGCTGGTGGCGGGATCGAAGGCGGCCGGGCGGTTCAGCGCCAGGGTCACGCTGGCCAGCGCCGCGGCGATCGGCTCGGCCAGGTGCTCGGCCAGCGGCGTCGGCTGCATGCCGGCGCCGGTGCGCACGAACAGTTCATCGTCGAAAGTGCGGCGCAGGCGCGCCAGCGCATTGCTGACCGCCGACTGCGACAGGTTCAGCCGGCGCGCCGCCGCCGAGATCTGGCGCTGTTCGAACACCTCCTGGAACACCACCAGCAGATTCAAATCCATCTCGCGCGCTTCGATCATCGGGAGCTTCCTGCTTTTTCTTTTATTTACCAAATCAATATTCTACATTTATGTATTCATCTCGCACGGGTCGTGCCGCTGCACTACAGTATCGCCTGACGCATCGTGGAGACCATCTATGCATACCTATCAGTCCGGCTTCGGCAATGAATTCGCCACCGAAGCCCTGCCGGGCGCCCTGCCCGCCCATCAAAATTCGCCACAGCGCGTGGCTTACGGCCTGTACACCGAACAGATCTCGGGCACCGCGTTCACCGCGCCGCGCAGCCACAACCGCCGCTCGTGGCTGTACCGCATCCGCCCGTCCGCCATGCATGAGCCATTCGCCCGCATCGACAATCGCGGCATCGTCGGCGCGTTCGACGGCATGGCGCCGCCGCCGAACCAGCTGCGCTGGGACCCGCTGCCGCTGCCGCCGCCGAATATGCCGACCGACTTCATCGACGGCTGGATCACCATGGCCGGCAACGGCAATCCGCAATCGCAAAGCGGCAACGCCTTTCACCTGTATGCCTGCAACGCCGACATGCAAGGCAAATATTTTTACGACGCCGATGGCGAACTGTTGATCGTCCCGCAGGAAGGCCGCCTGGCGATCGCCACCGAATTTGGCCGCATCGATCTGTCGCCGCTGGAGATCGCCGTGATTCCGCGCGGCGTGCGCTTCCAGGTGAGCTTGCCCGACGGCGCCGCGCGCGGCTACATCTGCGAGAACTACGGCGCTCTGCTGCGCCTGCCCGACCTGGGCGTGATCGGCTCGAACGGCCTGGCCAATCCGCGCGATTTTCTGACGCCGCATGCCGCCTATGAAGATGTCGAAGGCGACTTCGAACTGGTGAATAAATTCGGCGGCAATCTATGGTCGGCAAAGATCGGCCACTCGCCCCTCGACGTGGTGGCCTGGCACGGCAACTACGCGCCCTACAAGTACGATCTGAGGCGGTTTTCGCCGGTCGGCTCGATCGGCTTCGATCACCCGGACCCGTCGATTTTCCTGGTGCTGCAGTCGCCCAGCGACACGCCCGGCGTCGACACCCTCGACTTCGTGGTGTTTCCGCCGCGCTGGCTGGTCGCCGAAAACACCTTTCGGCCGCCCTGGTTCCACCGCAATGTCGCCAGCGAATTCATGGGCCTGATCACCGGCGCCTACGACGCCAAGGAAGGCGGCTTCGTGCCCGGCGGCGCCAGCCTGCACAACTGCATGAGCGGCCACGGCCCGGATGCGGCCACCTTCGAAAAGGCCAGCAGCGCCGATACCAGCATCCCGCACAAGGTCGACAACACCATGGCCTTCATGTTCGAGACCAAACTGGTGATCTGCCCGACCTTGCACGCCCTGTCGACGCCGCAGCTGCAAAGCGACTACAGCGCCTGCTGGAGCGGCATCAAGAAAAACTTCAATCCGGAGCAACCATGAACGCGATCCTCAATGAAACCCACGATCCGGCGCTGCGCAGCTGGGTCGCCAGCGCCAACCGCGACGGCACCGATTTCCCCATCCAGAACCTGCCCTTCGGTGTGTTCCGGCGCGCCGGCAGCGGCGAAGCGCTGCGTATCGGCGTGGCGATCGGCGACCAGATTGCCGATCTCGACGGGCTCGTCCAAGCCGGCGTCCTCGACACGCTGGCGCCAGGCACGCGCGCGGCCATCGCCGGTCAAACCAGCCTGAACGCCCTGATGGCGCTGGGCCGGCCGGCATGGTCGGCCTTGCGCCTGGCCCTGTCGCAGCTGCTACGCGCAGGCGCCGACGAGATGCCCGCCGCGCTGGTGGCGCAAGCCGATGCCGAATATGCCCTGCCGGCCCGCATCGGCGACTACACCGATTTCTATACCTCGATCCACCATGCCACCGCGGTCGGTAGATTGTTCAGGCCGGACGAGCCGCTGCTGCCCAACTATAAATGGGTGCCGATCGGCTACCACGGCCGCGCCTCCTCGATCGGCGTCTCCGGCCAGCAGTTCCGCCGCCCGCTCGGCCAGACCCGCGCACCGGGCGCCACCGCGCCCAGCTTCGGCCCCTGCAAGCGGCTCGATTACGAACTGGAAGTGGGCATTTTTATCGGCGCCGGCAACGCGCTGGGCGAACCGATCGCAATTGGCGCCGCCGAGCAGGCGGTATTCGGCCTGTGCCTGCTGAACGACTGGTCGGCGCGCGATCTGCAAGCCTGGGAATACCAGCCGCTGGGGCCATTCCTGGCCAAGAATTTTGCCTCGACCATCTCGCCGTGGGTGGTGACGCTCGAAGCGCTGGCGCCCTACCGCGCCGCGTGGCAGCGCAATGCCGACGACCCGCAGCCGCTGCCCTACCTCGACGACGCCAGCTTGCGCATCAGCGGCGCCTTCGACATCACGCTGGAAGTGGCGATTCAGAGCGCCGCCATGCGCAGCGCCGGCGAGCCGGCGGCACGGGTGTCGCAATCGAACTTCCGCGATTCGTATTGGACGGTGTCGCAACTGGTGGCGCACCACACGGTCAACGGCTGCAACCTGCAGCCGGGCGACCTGCTGGGATCGGGCACGCAGTCCGGTCCCGACGCCGATCAAGCGGGCTCCTTGCTGGAGTTGACGGCGGGCGGCAAGCAGACCATCGATGTCGGCGGCGAGGCGCGCACTTTTCTCGAGGATGGCGACTGCGTCGTCATGCGCGGCTGGGCCGAGGCCGAAGGACGGCCGAGGATTGGGTTCGGTGAGGTGAGCGGGACGGTGTTGCCAGCAGCAGGGGGTCTGGCACTGCGTGCCTGACCCATTTTTACAGCCGCCCGCAAAGTCAGGCCCGGACGGGGGGTTCATACCTAAGCCCTCGGCCCCGGGATGGTGTGCTTCAGTTCAAAATTGGGTCAGGCACAAAGTGCCAGACCCCCTGCTAATGACTCCTGCTAATGACTCCTGCTAATGACTCTTGCTAATACCCCCTGCTAATAGCTCCTGCTAATAACCCTCAATGCTGCGCCACTACCTTCGGCGCACCCTTGCCATAGCTCGATCCTCCCGCCGCAAAGCGAATCGCCACGATCCCGCCCAGGGAAATCATCGCCGGCACGGCAGCGGCCATGAACAACTGGCTCTGGGTCCACTGCAGATGCATCAGGTAGCCGCCCAGCACCGGACCGATCACCGACCCGACCCGGCCCATGCCCAGGCTCCAGCCGATGCCGGTCGAGCGCAAGGCCGTCGGATAGTAGGTGGCGGCCAGCGCGTTCAGGGCCGGCTGGCCGCCGACGATGGCAAAGCCTGCCAGGAACACCACCAGGAAGATGACGGCGACGGAAGCGGCCACGGTCGGGTTGCCGATCAGGGCAGTCGAAACGATGGCGAGCATGAAGGTGCCGGTGAGGACGGGGATGAAACCGACCTTGTCGATGATGCGTCCGAGCGAGAGCGTGCCGACCACGCCGCCGATCCACAGCATGGTGCCGCCGAGGACCGCGGTGGAGGTCGAAAAACCCGCCTCGCGCATGACGGTTGGCAGCCAGTTCGACAGAAAATACATGTCGAGCAGGTTGGTGAAATTGACCAGCCACAGCAGCAGGGTCACGCGCGCACGGCCGTCGCGAAACAGCGACACGAACGGCACGCCCTGCTCTTTCGATACTTCATGCAGTTCGAAGCGGGCGTCGAGCGGCAGATTCAATTGCGGCGCCATGCGCAGCAGGTTCTTGCGGATGCGCGCAGGATCGGCTTTTTTGACGACCAGGAACTGGATCGATTCCGGCAGGCGAAACCACATGACGACGGCGATCGCCAGGGGGATGGCGCCGCCCACGATGAACACCGAACGCCAGCCGAAGCCTGGAATGAGCGCGGCGGAGATCAGGCCGCCCACCACGCCGCCCAGGGTAAAGCCGCACGACACCAGCATCATGATGCTGACCCTGCTGCGGCGCGGGCTGTATTCGCCCGCCAGCGCCATCGCGTTGGGCATGATGCAGCCCAGTCCCAGGCCGGCGGCGAACCGGCAGGCGATCAACTGGCCGATGGTGGCCGCGTACGCCGTGATCAGCATGCACAGCGCGAAAAACAAGGTGGCGCCGATCAGCACCGGGCGGCGACCGATTTTGTCGGCCAGCGCGCTGAAAGTGAGCGAGCCGACCAGCATGCCGAACAGGCCGGCGCCGAACACCGGCGAGAGCATTTCCTTCGCCACGCCCCACTCGCGGATCAGGGACGGCGCCACGTAGCCCATCGCCTGCACGTCGAAACCGTCCATCACCAGGCAGACACCGCACAAGGCGATGATGAGGATCTGGCTGAAGCCGAGTTTACTGTCATCGATGATTTGCTCGATGTTGATCATGCTGCCCATTGTTGTCTCCATTGTAGGTATTGATACGGATACGAAATGCCCGCTCTGGCGGCCGGCTTGAAAGAATCGATCACAGCGCCAGCACCAGCCGCTTGCCGCATGCGCGGGAACAGCAGCTCATCATCTTGACGTTCGCTGCGCGCTCGCCGCGCGTGAGCACGACGTCGCGGTGGTCCACCTGGCCGTCCAGCACCTGCACTTCGCAGGAGCCGCACAGGCCCTCCTCGCAATCGCTCTGCACGTCGATATTGGCCGCGCGCAGCGCCTGCAACACCGTTTGGTCGGCCGCCACCTGGACGACAATGCCGGAGTCGCGCAGTTCCACCTCGAAAGCGTGTTCCCTGGCGGGATCGAGCTTGCCGGCGCCGGCGACAAAATGCTCGGTGCGCAGCGCCTCGACCGGCCAGGCGGCGCAGGCCTGTTCCAGCGCCGCCAGCATGGCGGCCGGGCCGCAGGCATAGATCTGCGTATCGGCCTGCGGGGTCGCCAATAAAGCCGCAAGATCGTTATGGCTGCCTTCGTCGCTGGCGTACACGCGCAGGCGCGCGCCATGCAACTCGGCCAGTTCGTCCAGCAGCGCCATGCTGGCCCGGCTGCGGCCGCTGTAATGAAGCTGGTAATCGATGCCCAGCGCACGTGCGCGCCGCGCCATGCTGCTGACCGGGGTGATGCCGATGCCGCCGGCGACAAAAATCAGGCGCGAGCGCGATTCATCCATCTTGAAGTGGTTGCGCGGTCCGCGGATCGTCAGGCGCTCGCCCGCTTTCACGTTGGCGTGGATCCAGCCGGAGCCGCCCCGCCCCGCGCGCTCGTGCAGCACGGCGATTTCCAGCGCGGGATCGAGCGGATCGCCGCACAGCGAATACTGGCGCGTCAGTGCGGGGCTGCCGCACTCGACGTCGATATGGGCGCCCGGCGTCCAGCGCGGCAGCGGCGCGCCGTCATTCGACACCAGGCGCAGCTTGACGACGCCATCGGCCGCGCGGGTGACCCGCTCGACCGTTACCTGCCGCGTGACGCTGTGGCGCGACGGCTCGCCGATGCGCACCGGCGCCACCACGTCGAGCAAGGCCGGATTGCGCCGCTCCGGGTTGTCCAGCGGGTTCCACTCGACCAGCAGGTGCTCCGGTCCGCGAAACGAGGTGTTGGGCACGTAGGAAAAGGTCTGCTGCGCCAGCTTCATGTGCGGCAGGCGGCGGGTGAACTCTTCCAGAAAAATCTGCATCTCCATGCGCGCCAGGTTTTTGCCCATGCACTGGTGGGCGCCATAGCCGAAGGTCAGATGCTCGCTGGCGTTGTCGCGGCGGATGTCGAACAGGTCGGCATCGATGAAATGGCGCTCGTCGTGATTGGCCGACGATGTGACGATCAACAGTTTCGATCCGGCCGGGATGTCGACGCCGTCGATGCAAACATCCTTGGTCGCCAGCCGGCGCCAGGCGGCCACCGAGCCGTTATGGCGCAGGCACTCGTCGACCGCGTTGGGGATCAGCCCCGGGTCCTCGCAAATCTCGCGCCAGACCTGCGGATGCTGCAGCAGCAGTTTCAAGGCGTTGGCGATGGCGTTGGCGGTGGTCTCGTGGGCCGCCACGATCCCCGCCATCATCATCGAATGCAGGTAAGAGTCGGTAATGACGTCCGGGTGGTCCACCTGCTTGCGGATGCCGTACTTCATCCAGCCCGGGCCCGACGGGTCGCGCCGCATCTTGTCGAGCACCTTGCCGGCGAACTGCCAGAATTTGCCGACCGCATGGGCCACCGCCACCTGTTCCTCCGGCTTGGGACGGCCCCAGGTATTGACGGTGTGGGCGATCGAATACTCGCGCAAGGTGTCCATGTCTTCCTCGGGCACGCCGAGAAAATGCAGCGCCACCGTGAGCGGCACTTCCCACAGCATCTGGTCGACCAGGTCGGCGCGGCCGTCGTCGATGAAGCGGTCGACGTACTCGCGGGCCAGTCGCCGCACCATCGGTTCGTGGTGTTTCAATTCTTCCGGTGTAAACGGCTCCATCAGCACGCGCCGGCGCGGCATGTGGGCCGGCTCGTCCTCGTTGACCAGAGTGCGGCTCATGCCGTAATCGTAGGAAGCCAGCACGGCGTTGGCCTCCTCTCCGGTCGGGGTGATCTTCTCCAGCGCGATCGACGGGCTGAAGGTGAGGTTGTCCCTGAAGATGTCCTTGACGCTCTGGTAGCGCGTCACCACCCAGTAGCCCAGCGCGGGATTGTAGAAAACCGGCTCCTGCTCGCGTGCCCAGCGCACGTAATCCGGCGGGTCTTGCTGGTAGCCGTCCGAAAAAGGATCGAAGGCGGCGGCGCGCGGGCTGACCGGGCAGCCGGCCGGCGTGGTGAACGTGGCAGCCGGAGCTGCTGTCGTGCCGAAGCCCATCGGGCAAACGCCCACTGGCGTGGCAAGCGTCGAAGTGTTCATGCGAGGTTCTCCAAAATGCGATGCGGGCGCGGCAGCCGAACCGCATGTGCGCAGCGGCCACTTTTGCGTAATCGTACTGCGCTATGCGTAATCATCGCAACCATTTTTTCTGCGCGCGGTAATATGGGGGCTGGCACCGCTTACTTATCCACTTACTTACTCAGCCATAATGTGCCCCTCGATCCACCGCCGCCGACCAAACACATGACGACAGAATCCACTGCCCACCCCCTGGCACGCCGCCAGCGGGTGCAATCGGCCGAAACCGGCATGGCCATCCTGAAGGCCCTGGCCCGCCTCGGCGGCGCCGCCAGCCTGACCGCGGTCGCCGCGGCGGTGGAAGAAAGTACCGCCAAAGTCCACCGCTACATGGCCAGCCTGATGCAGGAAGGCCTGGTCGCCCAGGACACGGCGACCCAGCGCTATTTCCTCGGCACCGAGGCGATCCAGATCGGCCTGGCCGCCTTGCGCCAGTGCGACCCGGTCCGGCTGGGCGAACAATCGCTGGTGCGCCTGCGCGAAGAACTGGAAGTGACGTGTTTTATCGCCGTGATGGGCAACAAGGGGCCGACCATCCTGCGTTTCGAGGAGCCGGGCCTGCCGGTGACGATCAATGTGCGCACCGGCTCGGTGTTGCCGACCTTGTGGTCGGCCACCGGGCGGGTGTTTCTGGGCTACCTGGACGATGCCGCGCTGCGCCAGCAGGCGGAACAGGAATTGCAGGTGGGGACGCCAGAACAGCGCGCCTCGCTGGCCGAGCGCGACCCGATCGGCAGCCTGCGCGCGGCGGTGCAGTCGAACGGCATGGCGACCATTCGCGACACTTTATTACGCGGCGTGAGCGCGGTGGCGGCGCCGATTTTCGACCACACCGGCAAGGTGTGCGCGGCGCTCACCGCACTGGGTGCGGCGTCGGCCTTCGATACGGCCGCCGACGGCAGCGTCGCCAGGGCCGTGACGCGCGAGGCGCGCGCGGTCAGCACCGCCCTGGGCCACGGCGCCGGCGTGCGGCCCGCGGCTTGAGCGGCCTCCTTGTCCGGCTGCCCTGCTCAACTACCTTGATAAGCCGTCTGCTCGGCCTCTTCCTCGCGCGCCAGCGCAATCTCGCGCATCACGGCGCC
>JAQGNM010000173.1 GCA_028291845.1 Massilia sp.
GACCAAGCCATTTACGCTGGAAACCATCACCACCCGGATTCGATCGATGATCGAGGCAAAATCTTAGCCCCAAGTCAATCGAGCGCCACTACGCCGGTCAGGCCGTCCGGCAGCGCCAGTTCAATAAAGCGCTTGCCTTCGGCAGCCTGCAGGGAAACGGCATCGGCTTCCCTGAGCTTTTCGCCGTCCAGCTTGAGGGCCGCCTCCAGGCGCACCCAGGCGCGGCAAAACGCCAGCGGACGCTGTTCGTCCAGGCTGGCCGCCAGCAAGGTGGCGGCCGTCATGCCGATGTAATCGTGCGCCACCCGCGCCCAGTCGACGGGCAGGCCGATCTGCATCAGGTCGGCGCCGACCGCGCCATCGCGGTGCAGCACCGCGAGCGACAGCGTGTCGGCATGGCTGATCGAGATGCCGATGCCGCATTGCTCGCCGTCGACCAGCAGGCGAGGGCGTTGGCCCGCGGTGCCGGCCACTTCGATGCGTTCCGGGCCGACGCCGGTCAATTGTCCAGCCGCTTCGCAGATGGCGGCGCGGATGTCCGCGCGCGCTGTCTCGCGAGCGCCGCCGGGCGGCACCTGGGTGCACAGGGCCAGCAGCCCGCTTTCCCAGGCAGCTTGTTGCGCCGGCCAGTGCAGTACGGTGAGCGCGCTCATCGTGCCGGCGCCGCCGGTGCGCCCGACCAGCTGGTGCCGGCCGGGATATGTTCACCCTTCATCACCAGGGTGAGGGCGCCAATGCGGGCGTTGTCGCCGACCCTGGCGCTGTACAGCACGGCGCTGCGCGGGCCCAGATACACCTTGCTGCCGATCTCGACATGGTCGATTTTCATGATGCGGTCCTCGAACAAATGGGTCTGCGGGCAGGACAGGGCATTCAATTCGCTGTAGTGGCCGATGGTGACGCAATCGAATTCGGTGATGTCGGTGGTGTCGAGATAGACGCCGCGGCCGATTTTCGCGCCCAGCAGATTGAACGCCAGCGGCAGCCACGGGGTGCCGCGCAGGTAGCGCATGAAATTCGGCACGGCGATGCCCTCGTACAGATTGGTCACGCCTTCGGAGAGCCAGACGAACGGCGTCCACATCGGTTCGGCGCGCTTCCTGTAACGGCCCAGCAGCAACCACTTGAAAATCAGCACGAACAGGTAATTGCCGATGCCGTAGACCAGGCCGGCCACCGCCAGGTCGGCCACCACTTCGCCCCAGCGGCCGGCGCCGGCGATCGGCACCACGTCGAGCACCACCGTGTAGCCGACCGCGATCACCACCGCGTGCGGGGCGACGATGCGGAACGCTTCGACCAGGGTGCGGCCCAGACGGCGCAGGGCGGAAGGGCGGTAGGTCAGCCATTCCGGATAGCCGCTGGCTTCCTCGCGCGCCGGCAGGTGGATCGGCGGCGAACCGAGCCAAGTATCGCCGCTTTTCATGCGCTCGTTGGCGGGGGCGTGGGTGTGCACGCCGACCAGCACCCGCTCGGGCAGGATGGTGCCGTCGGGAATATAACTGCCGTTGCCGACGAAGCTGCGGTCGGAAATCACGGTCGGCTGCATGGTCATCCAGCCGCCGTCGATCTGTTCGTCGCCCAGCATGACGGCGTCGGCGATAAAGGTTTCGTCGCCCAGGGTCAGCATGTCGGGCACCACGCCCATGGCGGTGGAAATCTCGGCGTCGCGGCCGACCTTGGCGCCCAGCAGGCGGTACCAGAACGGCGCGAACACGGTGGCGTAAATGCCGTGCAACACATTCAGGCTTGATTCCTGGATATGGCTGACCAGCCACTTGGCGCAATAGGTGCGGCTGTGCACGGCCGAGCGGCCCGGTTCCAGGCGCGGCAGCGCGCCCCAGCGGATGCCGGCCGACACCAGTGCGGTCAGCACGATCAACACCGCGCTGGCAGGGAACGCCAGAATAAAATATCGGGCGAGCTGGGTGGCGATGGTGTCGCCGGCCAGCCACGGCATGATTTCGCGCTCGTCGAACCAGTCGATCAGCACGAAACTCGGAAACACCGGCATGAAGAACAGGGTGGAGACGAGCAGCATGCCGAACACGAAAAACGCCGCTTCGCCCGCCAGGCGCAGGTTCGATACGCTCGGGCGCGCCGGCAGATCGGTGACGAACGGCCCCATGTCGCGCGCGGGCGAACCGCCCCACAGGCGACCGCGCGGCACTGCCATGCCGTCCTGCAGCGCCGATTGCCCCTCCAGGTGGCCGAGTACGCCGACGGAGGTGTTGCCTTCCAATACAGCGTACGAGGCGACGCAGGCTTCGTTGTCCAGTTCGATCGCGCCGAGCAGCAGACGGCCCCGCTCGACCCGGGCGTTTTCAAAATTGACGGCGTTGCCGATGCTGACGTTGTCGCCCAGGGTCAGCAGATCGGGCGCCCGCAAGGTCATCGAGCCGATGATGACGTCGCGCCCGACCTTCGCGCCCAGCGCGCGCAGCCACAGGTTGTACAGCGAGGAGCCGCCCAGCAGGTAAGTCGGCGCCGCTTCGACCAGGCGGTCGGCCAGCCACCAGCGGTAATAAGTCATACCCCACAGCGGGTAGGAGCCAGCTTTCAGGCGCCCGGCGATCAGCCATTTGCCGGCCACCGCGACGATGAATTCCATGCCGGTGGCGAGCAGGAACACGATGATCGAGGCGGCGATCGCGCGCGTCACCGAGTCGCCCGGCGATCCGGTAAAAAAGTGGTAGGTGAAAAACGGCGCCAGCCACTGGGCCATGCGCAGGGTTACCAGGAACGGCACGGCTGCGGCTTGGGCCAGGCCGCAGCGCCAGCGGCTCCAGCTCGACGGCGGCGTCCAGTCGGCCTGCGCAGCACCAAGCCCCGGGGCGTCGCCCAGCGCCACCGCCAGCTCGCCGATCTTGCGGTGCTGATAGATGTCGCGCACGGTGACGTGGGCAAAGTCGGGACGCGCGCGCAAGGCCGAGGCCAGGCGCGCGGCAAAGAAGGAGTGGCCGCCAAGGTCGCTGAAGAAATCGGCCTGACGCACGATCGGCTGACCGGGAAACAGCTTGGCAAGTTCGGCAAACAGGGCCGCCTCGGCCGGCGTTTCCGGCAGGTCCGATTGGCCGGCAGGCCCGGCAAGCTGAACCGACAAGGGCATCGCGTTTAACGCTTTCCTGTCGATCTTGCCCGAGGTCAGGCGCGGCATGATGCTGAGAAGTTCGTAGCGGCCCGGCACCATATAGGGCGGCAAGTGCTCGATCAGGCTATGGCGCAGGCTGTTGCCGGTGAGCGCTTCCTCGGCCGCATCGGCGGCCGGCACGATATACGCCACCAGCTGGTCGATGCCGTCGTCTTTGCGCAGCAGCACGGCGACCGTGCCGACCGCCGCCTGCTGCGCCAGCACTGCTTCGATCTCGCCCAGCTCGACCCGGAAGCCGCGGATTTTCACCTGGTCGTCGGTGCGGCCCAGGCACTGCACGTCGCCGTCGGCATCGATGCGCGCCAGGTCGCCGGTGCGGTACAGGCGGCTGTCGTGCTCGCCGGTTGCCCACGGGTTAACAAGAAATTTTTCGGCGGTCAGATCGGGCCGGCCCAGGTAGCCGGCGGCCAGGCCGATGCCGGTGATGCACAGTTCTCCCAGTTCGCCGCGCGGCAGCAGGGTCAGGCCGGCGCCGGCGCTATCGCCAGCGCCGACCACCAGCAGGCCGTAGTTCGGCAGCGGCGTGCCGATGGTGATGGCGCGCTTGGGCGTCAGGCGCGCCAGGCTGGCCGACACCGTCGCTTCGGTCGGCCCGTAGGTATTGAACATTTGCCGCTCGGGGGTCCACCAGCGCTCGACCACCGACTCCGGGCACATTTCTCCGCCCAGATTGATCAGCCGCAGGGTGGCGACGTCCTCGGCGAACAAGGCAAGCAAGGTCGGCACCGCGTGCAACACGGTGACGTGATTCGCCGCCAGCAGGCGCGGCAAGGTTTCCGGGTCGCCGGCGATCTCTTTCGGGCCGATCCACAGGGTGGCGCCGACCAGGTAGGCAATCCAGATTTCCTCGAACGACATGTCGAAGGCCACCGAGAAGCCCTGGTACACCTTGTCGTCGGCGCGAATGCCGAGCACGGCGTTTTCGCTGCGCAGGAAGTGGCAGATGCTGCGCTGGCTGATCAGGATGCCTTTCGGCTTGCCGGTCGAGCCGGAGGTGTAGATCACGTAGGCAGGGGCGTCGGGCGACACGGGCTGGCGCACGCTGGTGCTGGCGCCGGCAGGTTCGAGCAGCGCCTGGTGGGTCCAGATCGGCGCCGGCACGCCATCGAGTTGCGGGGCGAACGCTTCCGCCGTCACCACGCCGACCGCGCTGGCGTCTTCCATGCACACCAGCAGGCGCTCGACCGGGGTGTCCTGGTCGATCGGCAGCCAGGCGGCGCCGGTGCGGGCGATCGCCAGCTGGCACACCAGCAGTTCCACCCCGCGCGGCATCCACAAACCGACGATGTGGCCGGCACGCACGCCGGCGTCGAGCAGGCGGGCGCAAGCGCGCGCCGACAGCATGTCGAGCTCGGCGTAAGTCACTTCGCGCTCGCCGTAGATCAGCGCGATCTGCTGCGGGCTGCGGCGTGCGCTGGCTTCGAACAGGTCGGCGAGGATTTCCTCGCGCAGCAGTTCGGGCGCGGCCGGGCCGTACAAAATATCGGGGTGGTGGGTGGGCGAGACGGGTGCGGCGGTGACGGAATAATCGTTCATTCAGATTCGGTTGGCATAGGCGCCGCAGGTTGCGGAACCAGCCTCCACATTACAGGAAATTTGCGTTAAACAAGGGCGCGCGCGCACCTTTTTGGACCGCATGCAGGCTGCATGCGCCACCTCGGGCCGGATTGCAGTATTTTTAAGTCGCGCTTAAGCCAATTTAAGCCAAGGCGCATTATTTTTACGCCGGCATACGGCACCATGAAAGCCATCACTACGGAGGTTACCATGCGCTTTCGTTCTTTCGCAGCAATGACAGTAATCAGTACCGCGCTGGCCGCGAGCATGCTGGCCGCGCCGTCCGCCGCGCTGGCCCAGGCTCAGACCCAGGCTCAGGCTCAGGCTCAAAGCGGGGAGCCGACCATCGCCCAGGTGCGTGAAGCGGCCGAGGCCGGCAAATTCATCGAGGCGCAGAAAATGATGGACCAGGTGCTGGCGCTGCATCCGGCCAGCGCCAAGGCCCATTTCATCGAAGCCGAGCTGCTGGCCAAACAGGGCAAGATGACGCGCGCCGCCGCCGAGCTGGCCAGCGCCGAGCGGCTGGCCCCGGGTCTGGGGTTCGCCAAACCGGAAGCGGTGCGGCAGTTGCGCCAGGTGATCGCCCAGGGCCGCCCGGCCGCCGCGCCAGCCGCGTCTTCCTCCCTTGCGCCTGCTGATAGCGTCCGGCAAGCGCAGCCTGCTGAGGCAAGCGGCCTGCCCTGGGGCATGATCTTCGGCATCGGGGTGCTGGTGCTGCTGGCCGTGATGTTTTTCAAGAGAAAGGCGGCGCGGCCGCTCGGCGGTTCAGCGGGCGGCTGGTCCGGCCCGGGGCAGGCACCAGTCAATGGCGTTGGCGGCTATCCATCCTATCCGTCCGGCGGCGCCCAGCCGGGCGGCATGGGTGGCATGGGCGGCCTGGGTAGCGGCATGGGTGGCAACATCGTCGGCGGGCTGGCCACCGGGGCGGCGCTGGGCGCCGGCATGGTGGCCGGCCAGGCGCTGGCGCACCGGCTGGGAGGCGCAGACGGCGCGCAGCCGCAGGCGGGCGCAGCGGGCCGCGACGATGGCCTCACCAGCGGTGCGTTTGCCGACAACGATGTGCCGCCGGCCGGCTACGACATGGGCGGCAGCGACTTCGGGGTCGACGATGCCGGCAGCTGGGACGGCGGCGGCGGCGGCAACGACTGGGACTGACCGGTTGCGCCCCTTTGTTCAGGGCGCCAGCAGGTCGCCGCGCGGCATGCCCCACGGCGGCACCGGTGCCGGGCAGGCGCGCCCCTTGAATCTGTCGAGATCGATGGTAGTAAAGTTTGGCGCCAGATTGGTGCCGAAGCGCATGTCCGAGGCGACCGCGCCGTCGAGCAGGGGCGTGCGGGCAAAGCGCAGCCACGCCCGCATCCAGCAGTCCGCTTCGGCGCGGCTGCGCAGCTCGCGCAGGCTGGCGCTGTCGTCGCTGAGCAGGCCGATGGCGCGCTGGCCGCTCGCTGCTCCAGTCACCCTGCCGGTCAGGCCGGCCGGACAGGCAGTCACCGGCAGCGCCGCCGGCGCCAGGCTGATCACGCCGCGCCGCACATGATAGGTGTCGCCGGCGCCGCGCTCGATGGCGGCGAAATTCCAGCACAGCGGGTTGGCCGGATAGGCGGTCAGCGCGGCATCGACCAGCGTCGACGCCGGCGCGCGTTGCGCCAGTTCGGCCGTCAATACGCCGCGCGCGGCATGCGAGGCGACCGCCTGCGCGCCGACAAAGGCGATGCACATGCCAAGGCCGGCGGCCAGGCCCTGGCGCGCCGCCGCGGCCGCCAGTAATCCCAGCAATCCCAGCAACAGCAGCGACCCCCAGTGCAGATAGCCTTTGGCAGTGCACGCCGCCAGCACCAGCGCCAGCAGCGCGCACCACCCCCGCCGCGCCCAGCGGCGGCCGATACTCATGATCAGGGGCACGCCGGCACCGACCCAGAATACCGGCTCGATGATGAACACCAGGTCGCCGAACAGCCAGCGCATGTCGAAGGGGTAGAACGGGTGAACGCCGTAGGAATTCATGGCGTCCATGCCGATATGCAAAATAAAACCGGTCACCACGGCCAGCGCCAGGCCCTTTCGCGCTGTCGCGCTCGCTTTCAGCAACTGCCGCGCATTCGGCCACAGCAACCACAACAGGGCGAGCAGCAGCAAGGCTTGCGGGATCTCGAGAATAAAGGTGTGGGTGTGGCCGCGGTGGTGCAGCAAGTAGCCGAGCGGATTGGGCAGCAGCCTGGTGAACAGCAGGTCGAGATCGGGAAAATTGCTGGACAGGGAGCCTGCGCTGAGCAGCAGGCGGCGGCGGGTTTGCTGGTGCGGCCGGGCCGCTTCGGCCGGGATGGCGCGGTGAATGGCTTCGCCGATGGCCAGGCCGACGATGGTGTGGGTGAGATTATCCATATGCAATGTTAGCAGGGGAACTGTCAACTTTATCGATGCCGTTCAGATGCCGATCCCTGCTCCGGCGAACACCAACTTCACGCGCGCTCATGTCACAATAAGCAATCCCGTACTGATGCCGAGGAGATTGCCCGATGTCCCCATATCAACGCTTCATCGAAGCGCGCGACTTTTTACAGGCGCACCGAACCGACTATGAACTGGCCCACCGCGGCTACATGGCGCCGGCGCTGAACGAGTTCAACTGGGCGCTCGATTACTTCGACGTCGCCGCGCGCGGCAACGACAGCATCGCCTTGCGGGTGGTGGGCGAAGACGGCAGCGACGTCGCCATCAGCTACGCCGACATGGCGGCGCGCTCGAACCGGGTCGCCAACTGGCTGCGCGAACAAGGCGTGGCGCGCGGCGACCGCGTGCTGTTGATGCTGCCGAACCGGGTGGAATTGTGGGAATTGATGCTGGCGGGGATCAAGCTCGGCGCGGTGATGGTGCCCACCAGCATGCTGGCGATGCCGGCCGACCTGGCCGACCGCATGGCGCGCGGACAGATCGCGCATATCATTGCCCAGTCCAGCGAAGCGGCCAAGTTCAGCGGCATCGACCCGAAGCTCACCCGCATCGCCGTCGGCGCGGCGGTGGACGGCTGGCGCGATTTGGCGGACTGCGTGGCCGACAGCGCCGCCGCGGTGGCCACCTTCGAAGCGCAGGGCGTGACCATGGCGCACGATCCGCTGCTGCTGTACTTTACCTCGGGCACCACGGCGCAACCGAAGCTGGTGCTGCACAGCCATGAAAGTTATCCGGTAGGCCACCTGTCGACCATGTACTGGATCGGCCTGCAAGCTGGCGACGTGCACTGGAACATCTCCTCGCCCGGCTGGGCGAAGCACGCCTGGAGCTGCTTTTTCGCGCCGTGGAATGCCGGCGCCACCGTGTTTGTTTTCAACTACGAGCGCTTCAGCGCGCCGGCCGCCTTCGAGGTCATCGAGCGTTGCGGCGTCACTTCGCTGTGCGCGCCGCCGACCGTGTGGCGCATGATGATCCAGGAAGACCTGACAAAGTGGAAACTGCCCCTGCGCGAACTGGTCGGCGCCGGCGAACCGCTCAATCCCGAAGTGATCGAACAGGTCGAGAAGGCCTGGGGCATCCGCATCCGCGACGGTTTCGGACAGACCGAGACCACCGCGCAGATCGGCAACACGCCGGGGCAAGTGGTCAAACCGGGCTCGATGGGACGGCCGCTGCCGGGCTACCACGTGGCGCTGCTCGACATCGACGACCGGCCCGCCACCGAAGGGGAAATTTGCGTTCGGCTTGAAACCGAACTGGTCGGCCTGATGCTGGGCTACGAGGGCGAGCACGCCAAGACCGCTGAAGTCATGCGCGACGGCTACTATCACACGGGCGATACCGCCACCGTCGACGCCGACGGCTATTATTTCTATGTCGGCCGCAACGACGACGTGTTCAAGTCGTCCGATTACCGCATCAGCCCGTTCGAGCTCGAGAGTGTGCTGATCGAGCATGAACTGGTGCTGGAAGCGGCCATCGTGCCCAGTCCCGACCCGCTGCGTTTGTCGGTGCCGAAGGCGTTCATCACCTTGCGCGCTGGTACCGAGCCGTCCCAGGCGGTGGCGCAGGACATTTTTGCCTTTGCGCGGGCGCGGCTGGCGGCCTATAAACGGATCCGCCGCATCGAGTTTCGCGACCTGCCGAAGACGATATCGGGCAAGATCCGCCGGGTCGAATTGCGCAAGCAGGAGCAGAGCAGTGCCGGCGCCGGCCCCAATCCGAATGAATACCGCGAAGACGACGCCGCCTGACGGCGCCACCATTGACTTTAATTAATTATTTGACATGCCGACTTCCTCCACCCGCCGCGCGCCTTGCAAGGTCAAGCGTTCTCCCATCCACGGCAACGGCGTGTTCGCCACCCGCGACATCGAAGCGGGCGAACGCATCATCGAATACACCGGCCGTCGCATCGACTGGGCGGAAGCGTTGCGCCGCACGGCGGCGTCGAACGGCCCGGTCAACCATACTTTTTACTTCAGCCTGGCCGACGGCAAGGTCATCGATGGCGGCGACCAGGGCAACGATGCCCGCTGGATCAACCACGCCTGCGGCCCCAATTGCGAGGCCTACGAGGACGAGGGCCGCGTGTTCATCCACGCGCTGCGCCACATCGAGGCCGGCGAAGAGCTCAACTATAACTATGCGCTGGTCTACGACGAGCGCCACACCCCCAAGGTAAAGCAAGCCTTCGCCTGCCTGTGCGGCACGCCCGAGTGCCAGGGCACCATGCTGGCGCCGAAGAAACGAAAGTCGCGCGCCGCCGGCAGGTAGTTTCCCGGCACATGTTGTTTTTCGGCTGAGAACATGACTATGTGACTGTGATTATTTGACCGCGCCGCCGCTTGTGACATACTGCGCGGTAAAATTCCCAATAGAAACTTTTCACAATCGGTCATCGTCTCTCATGCAAAGCACCGGCGTGGCGTTGCTGCCATCGAACCTGAAGTTCCGGCTGGCCGGCGTGGTCGTCGTGCTGGTGCTGGCGGCCGTCCTGCTGGTGAGCCTGACATCGATGGGGCTGGCCGAGCGCGACATGAAAGCGGTGATCGGCGAGCAGCAGCGGGCGGTGCTGTCGTCGGCGGCGGCGTTCATCGACGATCGTCTGCTGGCAAAAAAACAATTATTGCGCGCAGCGGCGGCGGGCTTGCCGCAGGCCGACCGCGGCGATCCGGAAAAAATCCGCGCTTACCTGGCCAGCCACGTCGGCCTGCGTCCGGAATTTTCCAATATCGCGGTGTTTGGCGGCGATGGGCGGTTGATCGCCAGCCTGGCGCCGCTGCAGCCGTTCAACGCCAGCGGCCTGCAGTATTTCGATGGCACCGTCGCCGCCAGGGAGGGCATCGTGTCGGCGCCGTTGCGCGACCGTACCACCGGTTTGCCGATGATAATGGTGACCGCGCCCCTGCTCGACGCCGCCGGCAAGGTGGTGCTGGTGATCAGCGGCGGCGTCGCCCTGCACGAGAGCACTTTTCTGCGCCAGATCGACCAGCTCAAGCCGGGCAAGACCGGCTTTCTGTTCATCATGACGGCCGACGGCATCCTGGTCGACCATCCCGACAAGGCGCGTGAACTGCACCACATCAACGCCCGCGCGGGCGTCAACCGCGCCACCGAACGCGCGCTGGCCGGTTTCGAGGGCAGCACCGAGGCCGACAACAAGGACGGCGAACGCTGCATTTACACCTACAAGAGGCTCAAGGCGGCCGACTGGATCATCGGCGCGCGCTATCCCGTCGGCGAGGCGTTCGCGCCGATGATCGCCCTGCGCGAACAGGCGCTGGCGGCGGCCGCGCTGGTGGCGCTGGCGGCCGGCGCGGTGGCCTGGCTGCTGATCTACCGCATGCTGGCGCCGCTCGAGCAACTGCGCCTGAACGTGTCGGCGGTGCGCCGGCGCGGCGCCGACATCGGCATCCTGCAAACCGGCCGCAAGGACGAGATCGGAGAACTCGGCGCCGCCTTCCATGAACTGGTGGCGGCCCACGAGGAAGACAAGGAACGCATCCGCGCCAGCGAAAAGCGCGCCTACGTCATCGCCGACAACATGCCGGCCCTGATCGGCTACATCAACAGCGACGAGCGCTACGAGTTCGCCAACGCGCAGTATCTGCCGCTGGTCGGCAAGGAGCCGTCGTCGATGATCGGCAAGAGCGTGCGCGAGGTGCTGGGCGAGGCCCATTACGCCAAGGTGGCGGCGCGCATGCACGCCGCCCTCGGTGGCGAGCGCCAGCATTTCGACCAGCAATTTTCGAACCCGGGCCGCCATTACATGATCGACTACATCCCCGAGACCGGGCCCGACGGCGTTACCTGCGGCGTCTACGTGCTGGCGCGCGACATCAGCGAGCGCCGCGCGGCCGAGGTGCAGCGCGAAGAGGGCGAGCGCCGCCTGCGCATGATCACCGACCACTTGCCGGTGCTGATTTCATATATCGACCGCGAGCACAAATTCAGGTTTGGCAACGCCACCTTCGAGACCTGGCTGGGGGTGGCGCCGAGCGCGCTGCCGGGCCGCCCCGTGGCCGAGGTGCTGGGCGAGGATGTCTACGCCACCGCCCGCGTGCACCTGGAAAACGCCTTTGGCGGCTGGGCGGTCAGTTTCGAAAGCCGCATGGCGGTGGCCGGCAAGCTGCGCATCCTGGAAACCACCTATGTGCCCGACGTCCAGCCGGACGGCAGCGTGGCCGGCGTCTACGGCCTGACCCACGACATGACGCGCCTGAAGGAGACCGAGGAAAAGCTGACCCGGCTGGCGCGGGTCGACAGCCTGACCGGCATCGGCAACCGCCGCATGTTCGTCGAAGCGCTGCACCAGGCGATCGAGCGCAGCCGGCGCCATGGCGCCCCGCTGGCGCTGGCCTATCTCGACATCGACCTGTTCAAGAAGATCAACGACACCCACGGCCACGCCGTCGGCGACGAGGTGCTCAAGGAATTCGCCCAGCGCCTGCAGGCCAGCGTACGTGCCAGCGACACCGTGGCGCGCCTGTCCGGCGACGAGTTCGTCGTCATCATCGACGGCCTGAGCATGGAAGCGGACTGCCGCGCGCTGGCCGAAAAAATCGCCGCCGCGGTGCGCCAGCCGTTTCACGCGGCCGGCATGCAACTGGCCATCACCACCAGCGTCGGCGTGGCGCGCTACTGCGGCGGCGAGCAAACCCAGGAGCAGTTGCTGGCCAACGCCGACCAGGCCTTGTACCGCGCCAAGCGGGGCGGGCGCGATGGGGTGGCGGTGTTCGAGGCGCTGGCGCCGGCGGCCTGACACCTGCCCGGGTATCTTCGGGAGGGTGCCGGGCCGGTCAGACGGTGTCAGTTCTGTTTGAGATTGTCGGCGTGAAAGCGGATGTGATCCTGCATGAAGGTCGACACAAAATAATAGCCATGGTCGTAGTCGGCATGGCGGCGAATTTCCAGCGGCTGGCCGGCTTGCATGCAGGCATTCTCGAACACGTCGGGCCGCAGCTGGGTGCGTAAAAACTTGTCGGCCAGGCCCTGGTCGACCAGGATGCCGTTGGGGAAGGGCGACTTTGCCTTGCGCATCAACTCGCTGGCATCGTACCGCTCCCACAGCGCGTGATCGGTGCCGAGGTAGGTGGTGAAGGCTTTTTCGCCCCACGGGCACAGCGAAGGGGCGGCGATCGGCGCGAACGCCGAGACCGATTTGAACAGCTGCGGGTGGCGCAGCGCCATCACCAGCGCGCCGTGGCCGCCCATCGAATGGCCGAACACGCCGATGCGCCCGCCGTCGACGGCGAACTGCTCGATCACCAGCGCATGCAGCTCGAGCAGGTAGCTGTGCATGCGATAGTGCGCGCTCCACGGGGCCACCGTGGCGTCGACGTAAAAGCCGGCGCCTTCTCCCACTTCCCAGTCGTCGGCCTCGCCCGGCACACCGGCGCCGCGCGGGCTGGTGTCGGGGGCGATCAGGATCAGGCCCGCTTCGGCGGCGTAGCGCTGGGCGCCGGCCTTGGTCATGAAGGTTTCTTCGTTGCAGGTAAGGCCTGCCAAATAAAACAAGGCGGGCAGGCGCGCGCCGGCGGGCGCCGCCGGCGTAAATACGGAAAAGCGCATCGGCAGGCCGATGGCGGTCGAGTCATGGCGATAAAAGCGCTGGACGCCGCCGAAGCAGGCGTGTTCGCTGATCAATTCAGGCAATGCTGGCATAAACATATCCGGTTCGGGTTCAGGAACGCAGTATGCCCTGAGCCAGAAAAGTTTGCCAACCTTAGACGAATTGCAACGCGCCGAGCACGGCCCCGACGGCGAGCACCCACAACAGGTGCAAGCGGGTGCGCCAGATGATCAGGCCGGAGACCACCGCCAGCAGCCACAGCGGCCAGTCGCGCCCGGCCACGCCGCCGGCCGCGCCGAGGATGAAGCTGGTCGACAGCAGCAGGCCGATCACCAGCGGCGCCATGCCCTGCTTGAAGGCGCGCACGCCGCGCAGGTGGCGGTTGCGCTGACCCCACTGGGCCGCGACGTAGGTGAGAACGGTCGACGGCAGCAGGATGCCGAGCATGGTGATCATCACGCCCAGTACTGCGGCGGCGCTGCTGCCGGCGTTGAGGCCGACGTTCCAGCCCATCAGGGCGACAAACAGCACATTCGGACCGGGCGCGGCCTGGGCCAGCGCGATCGACTCGTTGAACTGGGCCTGGGTCAGCCAGTGCTGCTGCACGACCAGGTAGCGGTGCATCTCCGCACTGGTGGAAATGGCGCCGCCCACCGACATCAGCGACAGCATCAGATAATGGGCGAACAGGTCGAGCCAGTCCGACCAGGCCAGCACGATATGCAAGGGCGGCAAGGGCGGTGCCGCGCTCATGGGGTCAGCCGGCGCCAGGCCAGCGCCACGCCCAGGCCTCCCAGCGAGAGCAAAACCAGGCCCAGGCGCACCTTCAACAGGGCCACCAGCACAAAGGCGGCGACGGCGATGGCGACGCAGGCGGGCAGCGGAATCGGGCTTTTCTTCAGGGCCACCGACAGCTTCAGCCCGGCCGCGCCGATCAGCCCGGCAGAGACGGCGGCCATGCCACGCAAGGCGCCGGCCACCTGCGGGTTGCCGGCGAAGCGCGCGTGCACCAGCGCCAGCAGCAGGATCAATACCAGTGGTACCAGCAGCATGCCGGCCAGCGCGGCGAGGGCGCCGGCCACGCCGAAATAGCGCCCGCCGATGATCAAGGCGAGGTTGACGACGTTGGGCCCTGGCATGATCTGCGCGACCGCCCAGTCTTCGATGAATTCCTCCTGGGTCAGCCAGCCTTTGCGCTCGACCAGCTCGCGCTGGACGATCGCCAGCACGCCGCCGAATCCTTGCAGGGCCAGCAGGGTAAACGAGATGAACAGGTCGGGCAGGGAAGTGGGGGCGGGGCGCACGGCAGGGCGCGGCCGGCCGCCGGCTGGTGGCGTTGTCATACACCGATTATGGCGGGCGGCGAGGCAACTGTCCATGCCGAGAGGAATGATGTAACTTGCATAGAATGCAGGCGTGCGGGCCGTTCCGGCGTGGTAGTGTTGTCGGGCTCGCCGGGGCCGGCAAGCCAACGTGCTTCACGCAGGCATGAATCTGTTGGAAACCTGATATTGACTTTGCCAGGTTTTAAGAGATACTCCGAGCGACAGCGTCGCCGTCACCATTTTTGCAAGGAATCGCACAATGAACACGTTCAACCAGGCTGTAGCCGCGCACCCGCCGGCGCCCACGCACCACGAACGGCTCGATACCAGCGCGCGCGACTTTGTCGATCATGCGATCGCGGTGCAGGAATCGGCCAACACCATGTCGGCCGTCGAATATCTGAAGTCGCATGACGTCGCCCCGCACGTCATCGAGCGCGTGCTGCTCGAACCCGAACGCCGCCGCACCGCGCAAGAGGCGTAAGCGATCACCATCGCTGCAGCGGCCCGGCCTGTAGCCGCTCAGTCGCTCAGCCGTTCGGTCGCTGTGAAGGATGAAACAAGTCATCACCGGCTGAACAAAACCCAGAATAAAATCATCACCTGCCCATAGGCAACGGCCATGGTGCACTGCCTCGACCTGCTTCAGCGATGCCGAAAGCGGCCCTTCGACATTCGCGTGTCCAACACCTTACGACGCAAAAGTCTTGTGTCGAAAGGCCCTGCATTGGGATTACTTAGGCGCGCGCAATTTTGTCGGCCAAACCCACATCCGCTTGGTCGCTCAGACCCTCAGTCGCATCGCGTCTCACAGCAGCTACTTCAATATCAAAATCATATTAGTGCGCTATCTGCGGAAATAGTTGCGCAGGCCGCGCCGTGCATCAGTGATGGCTGCAAAATTATTTGAATAATTTTTGAGATAGATCAGGGTTGACTTTATAAGTCATTGATTTTAAAGGCGAGTTTTTTTGCCTTCGGAACAGGCATTTTGTTGAAACCCGCGCCGCGCAAGGCCTCCCACGTGTCAATAGGGGCTTATCCACACCTTTGTCCACATTGATTGTGGATATCTAAAAATAGTCTTTATAAACGGCTACTTACGTCGATATCGACGGCAAATGTGTGACCGCGTGCACGGTTGAAAATTGCGCGCGGCTTGTGCGCTGTGCACCGCGGCGAATAATCCTTGCACCGAACAACTGGATAAATGTACAGTCATAGCAATTCTACAGCCCAGTTCTTACGATGTCCAACCTTGCTTCACCAGATACGCCGGCGCTCGCCGACGACGATCCCTACGCCGCCCTCAACCCGCAACAGCGCGCCGCCGTCGAGCACGGCCTGGGCGAGCACGGCCTGGCGCGGGTCGGCGCGCCGCTGCTGGTCATCGCCGGCGCCGGCTCCGGCAAGACCAATACCCTGGCGCACCGGGTGGCGCGCCTGATACAGGGCGGCGCCGATCCGCAACGCATCCTGCTGCTGACGTTTTCGCGCCGCGCCGCCGGCGAAATGACGCAGCGCGCCGGCGCCGTACTGCAACGCGTAATGAAACTGCGCGGCAACGCCCCGGTCACCAGCCTGCCGTGGGCGGGCACCTTTCACGCCATCGGCGCGCGCTTGCTGCGCCAGTACGCCGCCAATGTCGGCCTCGACGAATCGTTCACCATCCACGACCGCGGCGATGCCGAAGACCTGATGGGCCTGGTGCGCCATGAAATCGGTCTGACCTCGACGGCCAAGCGCTTCCCCCTGAAGGGCACCTGCCTGTCGATTTATTCGCGGGTGGTCAACAGCG
>JAQGNM010000186.1 GCA_028291845.1 Massilia sp.
GCGCGCGCCGGCAGGTCGGCTGTGGCGCAGCAGCGTCCGGTCGCGCCGGGCGCGCCACTGCCGGACTTTGGCGACGCCGGCACCGAGCTGGCACTGCAGCGCTCGTTGCGCGCCCTGCAGGCGGGGCTGCCGGTGTTGCTGCTGGGGGAGACCGGTACCGGCAAGGAGGTCGCCGCGCGCGCCCTGCACGGCAGCAGCGGCGCCAGCGACGGGCCGTTCATCGCCATCAACTGCGGCGCGATTCCGCGCGAGCTGATCGAAGGCGAATTGTTCGGCTACGCCGACGGCGCCTACACCGGCGCGCGCCGCGGGGGCGCGCGCGGGCGCATCGAGGAGGCCGACGGCGGCACCCTGTTCCTCGACGAAATCGGCGACATGCCGCTCGAGCTGCAAACGCGCTTGTTGCGCGTGCTCGAAAGCCGCGAGGTGACACGGCTGGGAGAGAGCAGGGCGCGCAAGCTCGATTTCCAGCTGATCAGCGCCACCCACCAGGACCTCGACGCGCTGGTCTGCGCACAGCGCTTCCGCAGCGACCTGTATTTTCGCCTTGGCGGCATGCAGCTCTACCTGCCGCCGCTACGGCAACGAAGCGACCTGCACACGTTGATCGAGGTGCTGCTGGAAGAGGAAGGCATTGGGCCGGGCAGGCTGGCGCCGGACTGCCGCGCGGTGCTGGCCGCCTGCCCGTGGCCCGGCAACACGCGCCAGCTGCGCACCACGCTGCGCTTTGCCCGCGCGATGGCCGACCCTGGCGGACCGAGCGGGCTGCAGCACCTGCCCGATAGCGTGCGCACTGCGGCGGCGGCAGCGGCGCCCGGCCACGACCTGGTGGCCGCGCCGGGCGCGCCGTCGACGCAGTTGAAGGAACTGGCCGACGAAGTCATCAACCGGGCGCTGATCCAGGCTGACGGCAAGGTGTCGAACGCCGCCAGGCAGCTTGGCATCAGCCGCGCCACGCTGCATCGCTGGATCAACAAGCAACGCTGACGCGGCCCGGGTCAGGCAAGCGTCAGAGGACCTTGACCAGCCGCAGGTTGAGCCGGCCCGATTCCTTCGGCCCGTTGGCCACCTTCAGCGACTTGCCGACCTGTAGTTGCAGCTGCATCGTGGGCGATACGAAGCCGGCCAGGCCGACCAGGAATCGACTGTTGTTCATCCTGTCGTGCTGCGCCACGTCGTTCAGTTTGCTTTCGCCGCCGAAGTCGTGATAGTACGACAGCGCAAGCGAGGTGGTCGGCGCAAGCATGTAGCGCAGGTGTACCTGGCCGCCATACGAGGCATCCTGCCTGCGGCGCATGCCGACGAAGTTGTCGTTGTCCCCGTACAGCGCGTACTCGCCCACCAGATCGAGCATGAAGTGCTTCGACAGCGAGGTGATGTAGGCGCTCTGGAACACCCCCTTCCAGCGGTTTTCGCCCAGGTTGATCGGTCCCTTGGCGCCGTCATACTTACCGGCGGGCAGCGACGCGAAAGCGGAGACGGTGAACCACTTCTGCGCTTCCGGCTGGTTGACCAGCCACAGCGCGGAGCCGACGATCGGGTCGCCCACGCCGCTTGCCGATTGTGGGCTTAACGCTACTTTGCCGAACGGAATGATCACTTGGGGCGTGACCAGGTAGTCGCCGAGCTTGGTGTAATGGACCCAGCGGGCCAGGCCGATATCGGTGACCAGGTCGAACGGCACGGGCAGCTTGCTGCTGTTGGCGTAAACCGCATCGAACTTGCCACGTTGATAATAGACGATGCCAAGATCGGTGCCGGCCGGCAGAGCGACGTAGTCGCCCGGATCGGTGGCGATTTCCGCCGCCATGGCTGGCGCGAGCATCGCGGCGAAGCCGGCTGCGGCCAGCGCTCGCGTCAGGCTGCGCAGGGAAAATGGTGAGGTTTGTCGAAGCTGATGCATTCTTGCTGTCTCCTGTATTTTTTTGTCGGGTTGCTGCGGGCGGATACTGCTCAGAACGGATAAACGATCGGCGTCGCCATCGTGCTCAGCCACTGGGTCTGGGTGAATTCATGCACGCTGGCCGGACCGCCGAAACGCCCGCCGTTACCGGATACGCCCATGCCGCCGAACGGCACCTGGAATTCGTTGTTGACGGTCTGGTCGTTGATGTGGACCATGCCGGTTTTGAGGCGGCGTGCGATGGCGTCGGCGCGCGCGATGTTGCGGCTATGAATCGCTGCCGACAAGCCGTAGGCGGAACTGTTCGCCAGCGCGATGACCTCCTCGTCGTCGTCGAACACGGTCACCGGCGCCACCGGGCCAAAGATCTCCTCGTGGAATGCGGCCATCTCGGGGCGCACATCGACCAGCACGGTCGGACGGTAGAACAGTCCCTCGTGGGTGGCGCCGGTCAGCGCGTGGGCGCCGGCGGCCAGGGTTTCCTGCACGATCCGGTGCACGCGATCGCATTGCCGGCGGTTGATCAGCGGCCCCAGGTGCACCTCGCCGGCATGCGGGTCGCCCACGTGCATGGCGGCGGCGCGGGCGGCGAGCTTTTC
>JAQGNM010000209.1 GCA_028291845.1 Massilia sp.
AACTCTTCAGTTCAATCTCTGTTTAATGTCATTGCTGACAGATCGCTCACTCAAAATACTGACAGGCCACTATTTTCATAGCGCCTATATTTCTTTTTTGTGAACATTTGATAATTTAAGTATTCAAAGACCGAAATCTTTGGCACTTTCATCAAACGCCCACACTTATCGACTGTTAATTGTTAAAGAACTTTGTTCTGGACTGCTATCTCTGCAAGCCGATGAAGCGTTGTGTTCATCAGCAGAGGAGCGATATTATGAAGCATTTCGCCGATCCTGTCACGCTCATTTTTTAGTGTTTCGCTTCGGTCTTTCGACCCGCGCCGCACTCTGCAATTTGCGCCCCGTTTTGCGGGGAGGCGAACTATAGCAAGGCGGCAGCAAGCGCGCAAGGGCTATTTTTCAGAGCAGCCATTCGATCGGCAGCCAGGACAGCACGGTCACTTGCAACTTTCGCCAGAAACTGGCGTCCGGCTCGTCAGAAAATTGCAGGATGGCGCCGTCTTTGTGTTCCAGCCAGATCAATTTGCCCTCTTTGTTCAGCTTGACCTCATAGGCCAGGTTCGGCAGCCCGGTAGCCATCTGCCTTGTGAGCTGCTGCGCCAGTTTGGGGCTGTCGATAATAAAACCCATCTCCGTGTTGAGGAGAGTCGAGCGGGGATCGAAGTTGAACGAACCGATGAACAACTGGTCGCCATCGACGGCGAAGGTCTTGGCGTGCAGGCTCGACGCCGAACTGCCGAACGGACCGCTGCGCCGCTCGGCGTCCTGCGACCAGGTGCGGCGCAACTCGTACAACTGCACGCCCCCTTCAAGAAGCGCCTTGCGGCGTTTGGCGTAACCCGCATGGACGGCGGCGACGTCGGTGGCGGCCAGGGAATTGGTCAGCACCCGCACGCTCAAGCCTTTGCGCGCCATGCCGGCAAAGGCGTCGGTGCCATCGTCGCCAGGCACAAAATACGGCGACACCAGATCGAACTGCCTGGTGGGCTTGCCGATCAGCTGGCGCATCTGCGGCATGATGCGCGTGTCGGGCGCGGCCTTGCCCAGCCCTTTTAGAGGGCTGTCGCTGACCAGCTGTGTTTTGGCCCATTCGAACGGCAGCTTGCCCGCGCGGATATTGGCGATGAAAGGCGACTGCTGAATGGCGGCGACGTAGGTCTGCGCCGCGGGCGTCGCCAGCAACTTGCGGCTGGCGCTCGCCACTTCCGCTGCGCTATCGGCCGTCGACGCCGCTACGATCTGCGATACCGCGTACGAGGAAGCGCAATTCCAGTACTGATCAAAATCCTGTTCGACGTCGGCCACCACGGGCCCCACCGCCAGCACATCGAGATCGGCGAACAGCACCTCGCCGGCGGCGCCAAAATATGCGTCGCCGATATTGCGGCCGCCGATGATGGTGGCGTGACCGTCGACGGTGAACGATTTATTGTGCATGCGCCGGTTCAGGCGCGCGAAATCGGTGAGATAGGCAAGCGGCCGGAAGCTGCGCAGCATGAACGGGTTGAACAGGCGAACCTCGATGCCCGGATGGGCGTCGAGCTGCGCCAGCCGGGCATCGAGCCCCTTGGTATTGTTATCGTCGAGCAGAAGGCGCACCCGCACGCCGCGCTGGGCCGCCGCTTCGAGAGCGTTGAACAGCAAGGTGCCGGTGATGTCGTCGTCCCAGATGTAATACTGGACATCGAGGCTGCGCTCGGCGGCGTTGGCCAGTACCGCGCGGGCAGCAAACGCTTCGCGGCCGTCGCGCAGCATGTAGATGCCGGACTGGCCCGGATGGGCCGCGGCGGCCGGCGCGACGGCCTGCGCCATCGCCGTGTCATCGGTCGCCAGCGCTGCCGGCATGTGGCTCGGCAGAGGGGTCGGCAACCCGGAACAGGCGGACAACAGCAGCGCCGCGCCGCAGGCAATGGTGGCGCACCAGCGCGCTGCCGCCCCTGCCCTCATTACAGTCCCTTGAAATCGGCAGGACGTTTGGCCAGGAAGGCCGCCATGCCCTCTTTCTGCGCCGGCGTGCCGAACGCCGCGTGGAAGTAGCGGCGCTCGTAGCGTACGCCTTCGGTCAGGGTGGTCTCGAAGGCGCGGTTGACGCTGTCCTTGATCGCCATGGCGACCGTCACCGACATCGAAGAAATGATGGTAGCGGCGGCGATGGCTTCTTCCATCAGCTTGTCGGCGGCGACCACGCGCGATACCAGCCCGGTGCGCTCGGCTTCATTGGCGTCGATCATGCGGGCGGTCAGCAGCATATCCATGGCCTTGGCCTTGCCGATGGTACGCGGCAGGCGCTGGGTGCCGCCGGCGCCTGGCGTCACGCCGACCTTGATCTCGGGCTGGCCGAATTTGGCGCTGTCGGCGGCGATCAGGAAATCGCACATCATCGCCAGTTCGCAGCCGCCGCCGAGGCAGAAACCCGCCACCGCGCCGATCACCGGTTTGCGCACGTTCAGAATGTGTTCCCAGTTGCGGCCGATGTAGTTGTCGGGGTAGGTGTCGGTGTAGGTGTACTCGGCCATGGCGGCGATGTCGGCGCCGGCGGCGAAGGCTTTTTCGCTGCCGGTCAGGACGATGCAGCCGATCTCCTTGTCGGCGTCGAATTTGTACAGCGCGTGCCCCAGCTCGTTCATCATGTTGTCGTTCAAGGCGTTGAGCGCTTTCGGACGATTCAAACGGATGACGGCGACGCGGCCGTGGGTTTCGATCAAGAGGTCGGTGTAGTCCATGTTGGCTCCTTTGCCGGTGGTTTTATAGGCACGATTGTAGCGGTGTGATTATTTAACGAGGCAGCAACACCCAGATCTGTCCGCGCTGCTTCATCAGGCCGGCGCTGTCGGCTGCCTGCTTGCCGAATCCGTAAAAGAAATCGGCGCGCACGGCGCCGCGGATGGCGCCGCCCGTGTCCTGCCCCATCATCAGCCTTTGCATCGGCACCTCGCTGCCGGCGCGCGTGGTACTGAGCCATACCGGCGCGCCCAGCGGCAGCATCTGCGGGTCGACCGCCACCGAACGGCCCGGCGTCAAGGGTACGCCGAGCGCGCCTTTCGGCCCCACCGCGGGATCGGGCAAGCGCTCTTCCTTGAAGAAGATATAGCTCGGGTTGACGTTGAACAGCTCCTGGCGGCGCTGCGGATGGGCCGCAATCCAGGCCTTGATGGTCTGCGCCGATGCTTCTTTCGCCGTCATTTCTCCCTGCTCGACCAGCCAGCGGCCGATGGCTTTGTAGGGATGGCCGTTCTGGTCGGCGTAGGCGACGCGCACCGTCTCGCCGCTGTCCTTCAGCTGCACGCGGCCGGAGCCCTGCACTTCAAGAAAGAACGCTTCGACCGAATCGTCCACCCACAGCAGTTCCTTGCCGGCGATCTCGGCGCGCTCGATCTCGGCGCGGGTGCTGTAGGGCACCACCTTCCTGCCAACCAGCCGTCCGCGCAGGCGCATGTTTTTCAGATCCGGGTAGGCGGCGCCCAGTTCGATGGTGAGCAGGTCGTCCGGTACCCGGTACAGCGGCGTTTGAAAGGCGCCGCCCCGCTTGCGGGCGCCGAACAGCATCGGCTCGTAATAGCCGGTGATCAGGCCGGAGTCCGTGCCATCGGCGGCGCGGATGAAATTCGGCACGAAGCGGCTTTCAAAGAAGACGCGCACGGCGGCGCTGTCGGCGCCGTTGACGCCCGCCGCCGCCGCGCACACGCCGCTCCATTCGGGTTTGACCGCGATCGCCTTGCAGGAGCCGATAAAAGCCGGCCAGGCTTCGCGCAGGTCGTCCTGCTGCCAGCCCGGCAGGGCGGCGAAGGTGGTCGGCGTCATCAGCGGCGTCGGCGTGGGCGTGGGCGCTGGCGGCGGCACTGCCGGCGGCTGCACGCCGACCGGCCCGATCGGCGCCGGCATCTGGACCGGGGTGCGCTGCTGCTGCGGTGCGGTCTGGCAACCGGCCAGGACCAGCGCCAGTGCGCTGATCAAAAAAGGTACACTGCGGCGGACGTCATTCATTGGGGGTTGTCTATATATGTGGCTATTGATCGCGGAAGCGGGCGTGGCGCTGTTCCTGCTGGTGTTTATCGTCTGGTGGACGATGTATTTGCCGCCCAAGAAACGCGACGACGAGGACGACGACCCTCCGGCGCCGCCGCCATGATCAGCTGATCAGCTGATCAGTGCAGGGTGCGCGGCAGCGACAGCACGAACTCGGGAATCGGCGCCTCGAACTGGTGGCCGTCCTCGGCGACGCAGAAGTACTCGCCCAGCATCGAGCCCTGCGGCGTGGCCATCTGGGTGCCGCTGCTGTACTCGAACTGTTCGCCCGGCTGCAGCAAGGGCTGGTGGCCGACCACGCCCAGGCCGCGCACTTCCTGCTTGCTGTTGTTGGCATCGACGATCACCCAGTGGCGCGAGATCAGCTGCGAAGCGACGGTGCCGGTATTCTTGATGGTGATGGTGTAGGCGAACACATAATTGTCGCGCGCGGGCTCGGATTGTTCGGGCAGGTATTGTGTCTTGACGGAGACGGACAGTTCGTAGGCGGGCATCGGGATTCCTCTGGTGGCGCTGTATGTGGGGATAGGCGTTCTGCCTCTGCGTGCATCATACATCGGAGGCCGCAACACCGTTTCGCGCACGGCAGTTTCGCCCAAAGGCGTAAAATAGCGCTCCTCCATATGTACACTTGCGCCTGACATGACCACTTACCAGATCGCCCCCAGCATCCTGTCCGCCGACTTCGCCCGTCTCGGCGAAGAAGTACGCAATGTCGTCGCCGCCGGCGCCGACATCATCCATTTCGACGTCATGGACAACCATTACGTCCCCAATCTGACCATCGGTCCGCTGGTGTGCCAGGCGATCCGCCCGCACGTGCAGGTACCGATCGATGTGCACCTGATGGTGCGGCCGGTCGACCGCATCATCCCCGACTTCGCCAAGGCCGGCGCCAACATCATCACCTTTCACCCCGAGGCATCGGACCACATCGACCGCACCCTGCAGCTGATCCGCGACAGCGGCTGCAAAGCCGGCCTGGTGTTCAATCCGGGTACGCCGATGCACTACCTGAATCACGTGATGGACAAGATCGACATGATCCTGATCATGTCCGTCAACCCCGGCTTCGGCGGCCAGTCCTTTATCGCCGAGGCGCTGAAAAAGCTGGCCATCGCGCGCCGCATGATCAATGAGTCGGGCCGCGACATCCTGCTCGAAGTCGACGGCGGCATCAAGGTCGACAATATCGGCGCCGCCGCCGAAGCGGGCGCCGACACCTTTGTCGCCGGCTCGGCCATCTTCGGCCAGCCCGATTACAAGGCGGTGATCGACGCCATGCGCGCAGAGTTGGCCAAGGTCGACCGGGCCGGCTACTGATGCGCCCCGGCCACGGCCTCATTCGCGCGGTGATCATCGATCTCGATGGCACCATGCTCGACACGGTGCCGGATTTTTGCGTGGCGATCAACCGCATGCGCGCAGAATTCGATCTGGCGCCGGTCGGCGCCGAACAGGTGGCGAACCTGGTCGGCAAGGGTTCGGAAAACCTGATTCGCGGCGTGCTGGCGTTCGACTTCGACACCGCCGGGGTCGAAACCCACCTGCCCGCCGCGATGGCGGCGTACCAGCGCCACTACCTGGCGATCAATGGCGACCACGCCACGCTATACGATGGCGTCATCGAGGGCCTGGCCGCCATGCAGGCGATGGATTTGCGGATGGCTTGCGTCACCAACAAGCCGATCGCCTTTGCCCGGCCGCTGCTGGCGAAGATGGGGCTGGCGCCGTATTTCGAGCTTGTCTATGGCGGCGAGTGCCTGCCCCGTAAAAAGCCGGACCCGATGCCGATGCTGCAGGTGTGCGCCGATTTCGACCTGGCGCCCGCCGATGTGGTGGCGATCGGCGACTCGTCGAACGACGCCGAAGCGGCGCGCGCGGCCGGCTGCTGGGTGCTGGCGGTCCCTTATGGTTACAACCATGGACGGTCTATACACGAAGCCGATTCCGATGGTATAGTTGAATCGCTGCTGGAAGCGGCGTCATTAATTAGTTCGCATAACCATTCGGCCAACTGAACCGCACATAAGCCAATCATTCATGTTTTTCACCAAAAAACACTCTGTCAACCAAACCGGCGCCCTCGAGGCCTGGCTTTGGCGACGCTGGCAATCCTGGGCCAATTAACCCTCGGGGCCCCGCCCCACCCGATTGCTGACGGCTGCCCTCCCCCGCGCACCCGCCAGGTTTTTTGAAAAACCACCGCTGCCGCACACCTACCGTCGTGCCAGCGGCATGGAGAAAAAGCATGACCGAACTCGAATTCAAATCCCTCGCCAACCAGGGTTACAACCGCATTCCGCTCATTTCGGAAGCCTTTGCCGACCTGGAAACCCCGCTGACCCTGTACCTCAAGCTGGCCCAGACCCAGCTGACCGGCAAGAACACCTTTCTGCTCGAATCGGTGGTCGGCGGCGAGCGCTTCGGGCGCTATTCCTTCATCGGCCTGCCGGCGCACACGGTGCTGCGCAATTTCGGCAATCGCACCGAGATCGTCAAGCACGGCGCCGTGATCGAAACCCACGAGGGAAATCCGCTCGAATTCATCGAACAGTTTCAAGCGCGCTTCAAAGTCGCCCTGCGCCCCGGCCTGCCGCGCTTTTGCGGCGGCCTGGCCGGATATTTTGGTTACGACAGCGTGCGCCACATCGAAAAAAAGCTGGCCGGCGGCGCACCCAAGGATGACCTGGGCCTGCCCGACATCCAGTTGATGGTGACGGAAGAACTGGCCGTCATCGACAACCTCTCCGGCAAGCTGTACCTGATCGTGTACGCCGATACCGCCATGCCGGAAGCGTATTCGAGGGCGCGCCAGCGCTTGAAGGATCTGCGCATGATGCTGCACCGTGGCGTCGACGCGCCGGTCACTTCCAGCTCGGTGCGCACCGAGGCGATCCGCGATTTCAATAAAGAAGACTATCTGAAGGCGGTGGCGCGCGCGCACGAGTACGTGATGGCGGGCGATCTGATGCAGGTACAAATCGGCCAGCGCATCCGCAAGCCCTACGTCGATTCGCCCTTGACCCTGTACCGCGCGCTGCGTTCGCTGAACCCGTCGCCTTATATGTACTATTACAATTTCGGCGACATGCAGATCGTCGGCGCCTCGCCCGAGATCTTGGTGCGCAACGAAACAGCGGCCGATGGCGGCAAGAAGGTGACCTTGCGGCCGATCGCCGGCACCCGCCCGCGCGGCGCCACGCCCGAGCGCGACGCCGAGCTGTCGAAGGAACTGCTGGCCGACCCCAAAGAGATCGCCGAGCACGTGATGCTGATCGACCTGGCCCGCAATGACCTGGGGCGCATCTCGCAGACCGGCACCGTCAAGGTCACCGAACGCATGGTGGTGGAAAAGTACTCGCACGTGCAGCACATCGTCTCGAACGTCGAGGGCAAGCTCAAAGACGGCATGTCGAACCTCGACGTGCTGCGCGCCACCTTCCCGGCCGGTACCTTGACCGGCGCGCCGAAGGTGCGGGCAATGGAAGTCATCGACGAGCTCGAACCGACCAAGCGCGGCATCTACGGCGGCGCCTGCGGCTACCTCAGTTTCGGCGGTGAGATGGACGTGGCGATCGCCATTCGCACCGGCGTGATCAAGGATGGCATGCTGTACGTGCAGGCCGCTGCCGGCATCGTCGCCGATTCGATCCCCGAGATGGAATGGCAGGAAACCGAAAACAAGGCGCGCGCCGTGCTGCGCGCCGCCGAACAAGTGCAAGATGGCCTGGATGGGGAGTTATAAACATGCTGCTGATGATCGATAACTACGACTCCTTCACCTACAACCTGGTGCAGTATTTCGGCGAGTTGGGTGAAGAAGTGCGCACCGTGCGCAATGATGAAATCAGCCTCGATGAAATCCGCGAGGCCGCCCCCGACCGCATCTGCATTTCGCCCGGTCCGAAAACCCCGGCGCAAGCGGGCGTGTCGGTCGACATCCTGCGCGAATTTCAAGGAAAGCTGCCGATCCTGGGCGTGTGCCTGGGCCACCAGGCCATCGGCGCCGCGTTCGGCGGCAAGGTGATCCGCGCCAAGCAGGTCATGCACGGCAAAACCTCGCAGATCGCCCACACCGGAGTGGGCGTGTTCAAGGATCTGCCGAGCCCATTCACGGTGATCCGCTACCACTCGCTGGCGATCGAGCGCGCTTCGCTGCCGGACTGCCTGGAAGTGACGGCGTGGACCGACGACGGCGAAATCATGGGTGTGCGTCATAAAGAGTTCGATATCGAGGGCGTGCAGTTTCACCCCGAGTCGATCCTGTCCGAGCACGGCCACAAGCTGCTGCAGAATTTTTTGGAACGCACGTGAAGAGCGCCACCATGAACATCACTCCCCAGGAAGCCCTGCTGCGCTGCATCGAACACCGCGAGATTTTCCACGACGAGATGCTGCACCTGTTCCGCCAGATCATGTCGGGACAAGTTTCGCCGACCATGATCGCCGCCCTCACCATGGGCCTGCGCGTCAAAAAGGAAACCATCGGCGAGATCGCCGCCGCCGCCCAGGTGATGCGCGAATTTTCGACCAAGGTGCCGATGGCCGACACCACCAATTTGCTCGACATCGTCGGCACTGGCGGCGACGGCGCGCACACCTTTAATATTTCGACCACCGCCATGTTCGTCGCCGCGGCGGCCGGCGCGCGGGTGGCCAAGCACGGCGGCAGGAGCGTGTCGTCGTCGTCCGGCAGCGCCGATGTCATCGAGGCGCTCGGCGCCGACATCAACCTGACGCCGGAGCAGATCGCCCAATCGATCGCCCAGACCGGCATCGGCTTCATGTTCGCCCCGAATCACCACGCGGCGATGAAGCATGCGGCGCCGGTGCGAAAAGAGCTGGGTGTGCGCACCATCTTTAATATTCTCGGTCCCTTGACCAACCCGGCCGGCGCGCCGAATATCCTGATGGGCGTGTTCCACGCCGACCTGGTCGGCATCCAGGTGCGCGTGCTGCAAAGGCTCGGTGCGCAGCACGCGATGGTGGTGTACGGGCGCGACAACATGGATGAAGTGTCGCTGGGCGCGGCAACCATGGTCGGTGAACTGGTCAACGGCGAGATCCGCGAGTATGAAATCCACCCCGAGGATTTCGGCTTGCCGATGATCGCCAGCCGCAATCTGAAAGTGGCCGATGCGGCCGAGTCGCGCCTGAAAATGATGGAAGCGCTCGATGGCGTCGCCGGTCCCGCCTTCGACATCGTCGCCTTGAA
>JAQGNM010000232.1 GCA_028291845.1 Massilia sp.
CTTAGAGAACGAGTGCTTTAGGTTGCTGCGCAGCGTGCGGATGGGAACCTTCCGCGTACACTTTGAGCTTCTTGATCATCGCGTAGCCGAGCGGGCCTTTAGGCAGCATGCCCTTGACCGCTTTTTCCAGCGCGCGACCCGGAAAACGCTGTTGCATTTTCAGGAAATTGGTTTCGTAGATGCCGCCTGGATAGCCGGAGTGACGATAGTATGTCTTCTCGGTGGCTTTGGTACCCGTGACGCGCAGCTTGCCTGCGTTGATGACGACGATAAAGTCGCCGGTGTCGACGTGGGGAGTAAATTCTGGCTTGTGTTTGCCGCGCAGTCGGAGTGCCACTTCGCTGGCAACACGTCCGAGGACCAAGTCCGTCGCGTCAATCACCAACCACTCGCGCTGGACTTCATGTCCTTTAGCGGAAAAAGTTTTCATGATGACTTCCTAATTCAATACATCGCTCAAATGGTGGTTCCGCTCACTTACCGCGGACTCTGCCTTATTGTCTTTCCTGAGCAAACGGAAAGCCGGCTAGTATAGCGCCCAGGACGCTGCGCCGTCAATCATCGATGGACTATTTCTGTGGTGTCCAGCCACGCTGCATCACCCTGACCGCGTTGCCACAAAACATCATTCAAAATTGAAACTATCAATTGACCGGCGAAAGATGGGCAATTTAGACTGATTGCCTGAGTCAACCTGCAGTCTGGAGCCACCGTGACCACCGTGACAAATCGCTCTTATCTGGCCCGCTGGTGCGTCGCCATGCTGGCCGCGGCCGGCGTGCTGTGCGCCCCCGGCGCAGCCGCCGCAGCAGCCACCCGCAGCTGCCACTTGCCTGGTGTCGAGGAACCTTTGCGTTGTGTCAGCATCGGCGTGCCGCTCGAGCGGGGCCGCCCGGCGGCAGGCAACATTGCACTGCACGTGGCGGTGGCGCCGGCGTTTCGCGAAGCGGGGCGCGGCGATCCGCTATTCGTGCTGGCCGGCGGCCCCGGCCAGGCCGGCTCGGATGTGATCGCACTGGTCAACACCGCGTTTCGCCGCATCCGCGCCACCCGCGATATTGTTTTCATCGATCAGCGCGGCACCGGCCTGTCCGGCAAGCTCGATTGCGAAACCACGCCGGCCCAGGAAACCATGACCGAGCAACAGCTCGAAGCGGAGCTGTTTGCCTGCATCGGCCGCGCCAAGACCCGCGGCAATTCCAATTACGGCGCCTACGGCACCGCGGCCGCTGCCGCCGACATCGACAGCGTGCGGCTGGCGCTCGGCTACAAGCAGATCAATGTGTGGGGCGGCTCCTACGGCACCCGGCTGGCCCAGGCCTATGCGCGCGCCTACCCGGCCCAGGTGCGCTCGCTGATTCTCGATGGCGTGGCGGCGCCCGACCAGGTGATCCCGGCGGGCGGGCGCGACGGCCAGAGCGCGCTTGACGGACTGTTCCGCCAGTGCGCGGCCGAGGCCGGATGCAAGCAGGCGTTCCCGAACATCCGCGAAGAATTCGATGCCTTGAGCAGCCGCATCGCCGCCGGCAAGGTGGTGGTCAACGTCGCCGACCCGCGCACCAGCGCGCCCGTCAGCTTGCCGATGACCAGCGCGCGCTTTCTCGGCACCGTGCACAGCATCCTGTATTCGCCGGTCGACAGCCGCCGCCTGCCGTTTTTGATCCACAGCGCGGTGAACGGCCGCTGGGAGCCGTTCATTGCGCGCCGCAACGTCGCCGCCGATTTCGCCGGCGAAGGCAGTACGGCCATCCTGCTGCAACTGGCGGTGATCTGCGCCGAGGATTTCCCCCGGCTGACGCCGGCCCTGCGCGCCGACGATGCCGCCGCGCTGACCGCGCCGATGCTCGACCGCCTGCCGTCGATGTGCAAGGCGATCGATGTTTCTCCGGTGCCGATGGTTGCGCCCATCCCGATCGGCGCGCCGGTGCTGATGCTGTCGGGCGCGCTCGACCCGGTGACCCCGCCGCGGCGCGCCGTGGCGGCCGGCAAGTTCATGACAAAGGCGCAGCATTTGATCGTCGACAACGCCGGCCACGGCATTTCCCATTTGGGTTGCACGCCGCGCCTGATGCGCGAATTCATCGACAAGCCGGACCAGCAGGTGGCCGCCGGCTGCCTGAAGGAGATTCCGGTACCGGGATTTCAGCTCGGCAGTGCAGGGCCGCAGCCATGAGGAGCGACTGCTGCTTTACGACTTCTTCAGCAATTAAAGCGGGGGACAGGCGGCGCAGCGCCAGTCCCCGGCTCCGTTCGCCTGCGCTTTTTGATTCCCATTTTTCTCGACCAGGATTGCCATGATTGAAACGAGCGAAGTACGCAAGCGCTTCGGCGCCGTGCAAGCCCTCGGCGGCGTCAGCTTCACGGCGCGCGACGGCGAGATCACCGCCCTGCTCGGCCCCAACGGCGCCGGCAAGACCACCTTGCTGCGCCTGCTGGTGGGTTTGCTGCGCCGCGATCATGGCAGCATCCTGGTGGGCGGCATCGATCCCGAAAAAGACCCGATGGCGGTGCGCAAGGACATCGGTTTTCTGACCGACCAGTTCGGTCTTTACGAAAAACTCAGCACGCGCGAATACCTGCGCTATTTCGGCCAGCTCAACAGCATGGCCCTGCCCGCGCTCGACCAGCGCATCGACGAGGTGGCCGACTTGCTGGCCATGAACGATATCCTCGAGCGCCGCTCGAAAGGATTTTCCCAGGGCCAGCGCATCAAGGTGGCGCTGGCGCGCACCTTGTTGCACCGGCCGCGCCACCTGCTGCTCGACGAACCGAGCCGGGGCCTCGACGTGATGAGCACGCGCGCCCTGCGCACCGCCCTGCAGGCGCTGCGCGCCGACGGCTGCTGCGTGATCATGGCCACCCACGTGATGCGGGAAGTGACGCACCTGTGCGACGACGTCATCGTCATCGCGCGCGGCCACACGGTGGCGCAAGGCTCGCCGCAACAATTGTGCGAACGCACCGGCATCGCCAGCCTGGAAGACGCCTTCGTCAGCCTGGTCGGCACCGAGGAAGGGATTGCATGATGGCCAAGTGGCAAATTGTATTGGTCAAGGAGTTGCGCGAAGCGTTCCGCGACCGCCGCTCGCTGGCGCTGCTGGCCCTGTTCACCCTGATGTACCCGATCATGCTGGGGATGCTTCTGAACCAGCAGATCAAGCGCGCCACCAAGCCCGAGCGGGAGGGTATCGAACTGGCGGTGATCGGCGCGGCGCAGGCGCCGAACTTGATGGCGCAACTCAAACAAAAAAATATCCTGGTGCAGCCGGTGGCGCCGATGGACGAAGAGGCGATTGCGAAACTGCTGCAGGCGA
>JAQGNM010000244.1 GCA_028291845.1 Massilia sp.
CTGCCGTGTCGTCGAGCACCAGATGGTTGCAGCCCTTACCGCCGCCCAGTTCGTGGCTGCGCAGCCCAGACAGCGCATGCTGGCCCGGTAGTTCCCACGGCGGCATATGGGTAGCGTTGTACACCCCACCGATGATCAGCGGATGATCGATATTGCCGTCCGGGTAAACCACCACCACTTCCTCGCCGACCCGCGGCGGGCGGATATAGCCGAACTCGCCACCCGCTCCAGGTGCCATCACCCGGATCCACGCCGAGCTGTTTTCGTCACGTTTTCCCAAGCGATCCCAGTGAAACTGCACTTTTACGCGTCCCAGTCCGTCGGTATGAATTTCCTCGCCGGCAGGTCCGACCACGATGGCAGTCTGCACACCCGGATTGGCACACGGCCTGCTGTGATAATCGCGCCCCGGGCGCCAGCGGATCGCACTGCGCATGCAGATAAAACTGTTTTTATAGTGGGACGGGGCACCGGGGCCGGCCTGGTAATTGTTGCTGGCGTCGTGGTCGACGCTGAGGATCAAGTAGTCACGGTTGCCGATGTCACGGCGCATTTCGGGGTTGTAGACGGGGGAACGCGGTTCGGCACTGAAGTGGCCGCCGAGTTTAAAGACGCGCCCTGGCTGCACGGTGCGGTCGCTGCCTTCCGCCTCGAAAGTCTGGGTGTCCTTATCGCGCTCGGCCATTCTCTGCTGGGCCAAGTTTTCGCCCTCGCTGCGCATCTGGAAACCGTAAGCGCCCGTATTTTCATAAATTTCATGGGCGAAGAAATCGCCCTGCTCATTGGGCGATTGCCACTCGACGAATTGCGAGTCGGGATTTTTGTAGTCGAAGCTGGCGAGGGTGGTGAAGCCCGAGCCGAGGCGGCGCACGGGCGACCAGCGGTGAATACCGTCATCTTCGACCGAACCGCTTTCGGCGTGATAGGCGATGACGTCGGCATCGTAGTGGCGGTCGGCGTCGATCGGCCCGGCCAGGTGGCTGTTATCGGACAGCATCAGGGTATGGCCGTCGGCGCGGTGTTCGTACCAGTACAGCATCCCGCGCGCTTCCCAGCGGCGGTGCAGGTGGTTGTAGTCGGTCTCGTTGTGCTGGTTGGCGACCGTCAGGACGGGATCGTCCTCGTGGGTGAACATGTGCCAGTCGGCCTGGCGATAATGTTTGAGCGTGTCCTCGGTGATCTGGCGCATGGTTTTGCCGTGAAACGACACGTTGTCTTGGCGCAGGCGGGCAAAGGCGAGAAACGGTTCAAGCACCATCTGGTAGAACGCGAAGCCGCCATCGGCCCGAATAAAGCGGAATTCGGTGACGTAGCCGTTGAAATAGCGCAGCGAACCGCCTGCGCGTACCAGGGTGATGGTCACCATGCGCGCCATCATGGCTTTCAAGGGGATACGGGCGTCGTCCGACAGCACCTCGACTTCCAAGCGATAGCCGCGCGAGAGTTCTTCATGGGCTCGTAAAACGTTCGGCAGCAGGATGGCATGCGGGCCATCTTTTTTTGGAAAGTCCAGCCGCATCAGGCGCTTGTGTTGCGCGTCGCCGCTGAAAGCGGACAAGGCTGCCGCGGCGAGATCCTGAATCACACCCATGACGCTCCCTTGATGGTTTTACGATGGCGCAAACTAAACCTTGTGCAGGAATGAAGTTAACGTGCTTCGTCGAGGCAAGGTTTGACGACGATCAATTGCGCTTCGGCAGTTTCAACATTGACGCAATGTGGGTACGTTGTGCCTTCCCCGGATTTGCCGTCAGAAAGCTGCTCCATCCCAGCTTGCGCGGCGCTTGGTCGGCCGTCAGCGTCAGGCGTTGGATGCATGGCGGCGCCAGCAGCAGCCTGACTTCCCATGCAATCACCGGCACGGCGAACAGCGCCATCATGTCCGCGAGAGCCGCGCGGCTGGCGCCGTCGGGGAGAAAGTGCGTCAGCTGTGCCTCGTCGAGCGGCCCGATATGCAAACGTGCGCGCAAATCGTGGCGCCACAGCCGCGTGCCCAGTACCGCGCCGGCGCCGAGCCTGATCGGGTGCATGCCGAAGGTGCTGCGCCGGTTCGGCGCGATCTCGTCCCAGCAGCCGACCAGCTGCTCGACGCGCACGGGAATCGCAAAATGGTCGGCCAGCACCCGTTCGATGGCGCTGGCCGATACCGGCCGCGTTCTCAGAATGCCGGCGTAGTAGGCGGCGGCCTGCGATGCGCCGGCTGGCTGGGCGCCCGCCAGCGCCATCAACATCGGCAGCAGGCGATCCTGGCCCCGCACCTGCATACTTTGTTCGACGCGGTATTTGGCATCCGCTTCAAAGAACAGACCGATCATGCGGTTGGAGAAGACGTCGATCAGCTCGTGCTGGCTGGCGTCCCGGTCGAGCTGCTGCTGGGCGGTCAGTCGTTCGCTGTCGTGCAAGGGCATGGTGCCGCAAGCGCCCAGCAGGCCGATGAAAGCCGGCGTGATGCGGATTTTCGCGACGTCGTCGACGCCCGCGACGCCGGGCGCTCCTTTTGGTTCGATCTCGAGCGCATGCACTTCGCTGGCGGGAAACGACAGCGACAGGTTGTTGCGAAAGCGGATGATGTCGCGAAAGGCGCGCTCGTACGGAACGCCCTGGCGCCGCAGGGCGAGCAGCACGATGTTGACCGCCTGCGCAAAGCTAAAGCGCTGTGGCTGCGCCAGCAGCCGCGCGATTACATCAGGTTCAGGCGGCCGCTGTGGGGTTGGCATCGGATCAGTTCCTTTCCGCTGTGGCTGGACAAAATCACGAGTTCGACAAAGCTGTTGACGTGAGCGACCATGCGGAAGAACTGCTCGAGCACCTGTGCGAACAGGTGCACGCCGGCGCCGGTGAAGGCATCCTCGTCGAGGCTGACGCGCACTTCGGTGCCATGCACCAGAGAGTTGCCGCGCTTGTGGCGAATCCAGGCGGTGGTGTCGGCCGCTTCGACGCTGGCGATCGCGTCGATCTGCCGGCGGGTGACGGGCGACTGCGCCAGATCGTACAGCCCCAGCATCTCGCGCAAGGCCGCGCTGTCCGCCACCATCGAGTGATGGTTGAGGGCGAGATGGGAGATCAATCTCCACTGGGTGTCGGCGCCATTGATCAACCGCGCGGGACGGGTCGGCCGGCGCAGGAAGCGAATGGGGGCGCTGTCCGCCGCGCCAGGTGCGAACAGGTCGCCTGCGCCATCGCTCGTGTCGAGCCGGATGGAGCAGGGCAGATCGCGGTTGGTGCAAGTGAGCTCGATCGACAGCACGCTGCGGTCGACTTCCAGCGCCTCGCAGTCGGCGTCGACCAGGGTGAGGGTTTTCTCGTGGCCCGGACTGCAAATGGCCAGCGTTTCATCATGGCGCATCAGCCAGTAGCGGCCCTTCGGTTGGTCCTGCTCGGTGTGGCGCAGCGAATAAAACGGCCGGAATTCGCTGGCGGCCGGTTGTCTGCCTCGCTGCTCCACCATGTGTACTTTGTCGATCGAATAGACCTCGAACGCCTGCGGGTGGCTGCCGTGCGCCAGCACCGTGTAGTCCGCCGACCGCTGATCGAAGGAGATCGGCACGCCAGGTTGGCGGAACAGATTGACGACCGGCGTGCAGCCTTGCAGCAGATTGGCGCTCGACAGGCTGGCAAGCATGCGGGCGTGATCGGAATCGGCCCGGACATCGGCCACGCCCAGATGCAAGGTGACGCGGGTGGCGCCGGGGCAGCGGGCAGTCAAGGCCGCCAGGTCGATATCGATAAAGTTGAATTTGTCGGGGAAGGCGAAGTATTCGGCGAGGATGCGGTAGGCCAGGTGCGAGCGGGCGCCGAACGGGATCAGGGCTTCGTCCTCGGCGAAGCCGACCGCGGACACCGGCACCTGCGCCAGCTTGATCCACGCGCCATCGTTCTCGGCCTGCACCCAGGCGCACGCGGTGCGCACGAACAGCGCATCGCGCAAGGTGGCGCAAAACGATGGATCGCCGTCCAGATAGAGGCGCGCCTTCGACTGTTGCGCCGCCAGCGGCGCCCCGGCTGGCGCCGCGAAGGTCAACGACAGGTTTGACGTGACCCCCGCGGGCAGGCGGATGCCTGGCGGCGCGCCGATCATCGCCTCGAACCGCGCGCCAATCAACAGCGCGGTGGCGGGGAGCACATCGTAGGCCGTGGTGAAGGCGTAGGACAGCTCCTTGACGGGGCGGGTCTCCAGGCGGGTGCCACGCGGCATGGGCTTGAAGCTGCCATCGTTTCTGGCGATGCGTATGATGGCGCACGAGGGGAAAGGCCGCAGGTAGTGCGGGAACAGCAGATCGAGCAGGGCTTCGGTGAACTGCGGGTAGGAGTCGTCGAGGCGCTTGGTGACGCGCGCGCACAGCAGGGCGACAGCCTGGATCAGGCGCTCGACATGCGGGTCGTCGCAGGCCTCCCCGCCCAGTTGCAGCTTGGCAGCCACTTTCGGATAGCGCTGGGCGTATTCGCGGCACAGCGAGCGCAGGATGACGAGCTCGCGCTCGTATTTGGCAAACAGTTCGTCCATGATTGGTCCGTCGGCGCGTTTCAGGAATCGGCTTCGATCGAATACTGCTGCAGCGAAGGGCGAAACACCGCGTCGAACGACAGCGCCTCGCCGTCGGCACTGCCTTTCAGCTCGGCCGTGATGACAAATTCGACCCGGTTGATGGTCCCCTTCTTGGGGCGTAAATCGACGCTGACCTTGTGCAGGCGCGGCTCGTGCCGTTCGATCGCCATCCGCACGGCGACGCAGATTTTTTGCTGGTCGCTGTCGCTGGTCATGCACATGCCGGCAAAATCGATCAGGCCGTAGTTGACCACCGAGCCGGCCACCGCGGTGTACGCCGTCAAGGCATCGGAACGCAGCGCGCAGCGGGTGTTGAGCAAGGCCACCAGGTCGCGTGTGATGCTGCGCTTGCAGGCGTCAAGCGCCTGCGAGCGGGCGCGCCGGCGATCCGGAGGCGGCTGTTCGTCATCGGCCAGGCGGTCGAACAAACCGGGAGAAAAGCTGCGCATGCGATCCTTTCAAGGGTGGCGACACTGCCTGGTCGTCATTATCGTGACTTGATCCTTCGCAACTTTGCGCTTGCGCAATGAGCTTGTGTTTCTAAAATAGTGACTGCGAGCTTGCGCCAGATCAATCGCCGGCAGCTGGCACGGGATCATGCTCTCGGGAATCTGTGCAATCGGAAACCACTGAGGAGCCACGCCATGCAAGCAGGTTCAAAGATATTCTGGTCGGAAGGATTGACGCTCGGTCCCCAGCATTTTCAACTGCAGGATCTCTACCATGAGACCCGCTTGCAGGCGGCGGTGACGGCGCTGAACGCCCACTATTGGGGCGTGCGTGCGGTGCGCTGGAATGTCGAAGGGCTCGGTCACGACCGCCTCAGTGCCGCCGCGCTCTCGGTGATTTTTCCCGATGGGGCAATGTACGACGCGCCCGGCGCCGACCTGCTGCCCGACGCCGTCGATCTGTCGCATCTGCCGAGCGATGTTCACAGCTTCACGTTTTACCTGGCGTTGGCTCTCGTCAAACCGCACGGCGGCAACGCCGAAGCTGACGGACGGTATGTGCGGCTCGACCAGGAGGCGCTTGATTTGTACAGCGAGGCGGTGCCAGTCGACGTGCCTGTTTTGCAGATGCGGGCGCGCCTGGTGGCGGATTTAGCCCCGCGCGATGCCTCGAGCAGCGTCGCCGTGGTGCGCTTGCGCCGCGCCGATGAAGGCGGCTTCGAGATCGACGAGTCGTTCATCCCTGCGAGCGTGGCCATCGGTGCGGCGCCGGGCTTGCGGCGCATGCTAGATAGCCTGATCAGCGCGTTGACTGCAAAGGTCGAATCGCTGCAGCGCAATCACCGCAAGGCCACCGCCGATACCTACGAAATGTCGAAGGGCGACATCTCGTCGTGGTGGATGCTCAATATCGTCAGCACGGCCAATGTGCTGCTCACGCATGCCGCCCGCTCGGCCGGCCACCATCCGCACGCCCTGTACGAAAAGCTGCTGGCGCTGGCGGGCGGCTTGATGACCTTCTCCGACCGCTACAAGGCGGCCGATTTGCCGGCCTACCGGCACGACGCGCTGGGCGAGGTCTTCTCAAGATTGGACGCCATCGTGCGCGACCTGGTCGACACCGTCATCTCCACCAGGTATTTCATGATCGCCCTGGTGGCCGACCCGCAACGCCCGGCGCTGTACCGCGCTGCGCTCGATCCGAACAAGGTCACCCGCGACACCCAGCTGGTTCTCGCGGTCAGCGCCGACATGCCGCCGCTCGAATTGGTGGCGGCCATGCCAGTGCGTTTGAAGGCGGGCAGTCCGGACGACCTCGAGAAAATTCTCGGCTCGGCGCTGCCGGGCGTGCCGCTCACGCACATGCCGCAGGTGCCGGCGGCGGTGCCGGTGCGGCCGAATACCTATTATTTTTCGCTGTCGTCGAGAAGCACCTTGTACGAGCATGCCTTGAAAGCGGGGGCGCTGGCGGTGTATGCGCTCGACGGCATACCGGGGCTGAAGATCGAGTTGATTGCTATTGCGTGAAGACGCGCGGGGCCGCTCAATGTGCGCGGTCGGTATCGGCCGCTTTGCGCGGGAAAAACCAGGTCAGCGCCTTGTCGACCCGCGCAGCCCACGATGCCTCGTTATGGCGCCCACCCGGCGCCGCGTAAAACAGCAAATCGATGCCGTCGACATAGCCCTTGGCCAGCATGGCATCGCGCATCGCCTCGGTGTCGGCCAGGCCGTCGTCGATGGTGCCGGCGTCGATATAGAAGCGTACCGGTAGCCTGGCAGGCAGTTGCTTGATCATGGCGCGCTCATTCCACCAGAAGGAACTCGACACGCCCGCTGCCATGGAAAACAGGTCGGGGCGATGCTGGGCGATCGCCACCGAGGCGACGCCACCAAGAGACGAGCCCATGATCGCGGTGTACTCGCGCTGCGGCCGCGTGCGCAGCTTGCGGTCGATCAGCGGCTTGATGGTGTCGACGATAAAGGCCTCGTATTGCGCCAGCTTGCCGCCGCCGTGTTCGGGGTCGCAGCAGGGCGTGTATTCGGCGATGCGGTCGGCCGTGTTGTCGATGCCGACCACGATCACTTCCTCCATGCGGCCGGCGGCGATCAGGCGGTCGATCGTGGCGCCGATGTCCCACGCCACGCCGAACGCGGCGGTTTTCGGATCGAACAGGTTCTGGCCGTCGTGCATGTAGATAACCGGATAGCGCCGGGTGGGATGGTCCTTGTAACCGGGCGGGTAATAAATGCGCAGCGCTCGGCTGTTCTTCAACTGGGGCGACGCCACGTCGGCAAGGATCTCGATTGTGCCGGCAGCGGCGTGGGCATATGCCGCCGCCAGGGACAGCGCGACAGCGCCAATCAAACGTCTCATGGAATGTTCTTTTCTGGTTGATCGTCCACCTTCAACAGCCGCACGCCGAACAGGTCGACCCGGTTCGATGGGCCGGTCAGCCCGCCGGCGCCGCTGAAGGTGCGGTTGGCCTCGAGGTAGCTCATGTTATAAAAATCGTCGACCTCGGCGCTGTAGCTGCCGGGGCGCAGCTGCGCCGTCAATGGCGTCGAATAGGCGAACGGCACAGCGCCGGCGCGCACGTGGGGCATGCTCACCACGCCGCTGGCGACGACGGCGCCGGAGAAGTCGCGAATCGAAAAGCGCTTGACGCCGCTGCTGATGCCGAGATTGATCTGGTTGGCGCCGTTGAAGTAGCGCAGCTGCACCTGGTAGCGGCCGGCGGCGGCGACCTGGACGCGATCGCCGATGGCGGCCTCGATGACGGCGCCACTGCAGACAGGCCGGCTGTGATGGCTGCGGTTGCCGGAGAGCGCATACACCGCTTCGGCGGCGTAGCAGGCATCGCCCGGCGTCACGGTGTGGCTGCCGGCGGTGAGACCGGCGGAGACCAGTACGCCGTCGCGATACAAATTGTAGGTGGTGGCGCCGCTGCCGCCGGCGATGCTGACGCGGTCGGGCGCCGTCAGGGCAAGGCCCGGTTCAGGCGGCGCGAACAGGGCGGGCGATGCCAGCGTGGGCTCGCCATGCACCTGGTGCAGCGCCTGCTGGCCCGGGTCGAGCCGGCCCAGGCGCAGCACGATGCGGCTGCTGGCCGGCAGGGCATCCCAGGCGATGCGCGATGCCGTCCACTTGCCGTTGACGCTGACGGCGGCCAGCGTATAAAAACCGTCGGTGCGCGCCGCCGGCGGCAGCTCGATGGTGATGGCTATGGTTTTGTCACGCAGGCGCAGGCCGCGCAGTGCAATCTGCCGTGCGCCTTTCAAGGTGTCGCGGTGCAGGCGGCTGGTGATGAACGGACGCAGAATGACGCCGCCAGCGTCGTGCGACACCCCGAACACCGATTCGATCACCATGCCGAGATAGCCGCCGACCGACCACAGTTGCCTGCGCGAGTTGATGACGGGGCCGGACAATGCCGGCTGCGCCTGGTCGAGCAGCAGCGCCTGGCCGGACAGCCATTCGAGGTTTTCCATGTTCGACAGATTGAGCGCGGCGCCGCGCATCAAGCTCGCATAGGCGGCGTCGGCCACCGCGACGTTGTTGCCGATGGCGGCGGCGCGCAAGCCGTAGGCGGTGACGAAAGGCCAGATGGCGCGGTTGTGGTAGACCGGCCGGTCCGGCTGCTGCGGGTAGATCACCGGCGCGCCGTGCGGTCCGTGCGGGTAGCGCGCCAGGATGCTGCGCGTCTGCGCGGCGTCGGCGACGCCGGTGACGATCGCCAGCGATTCGCCCAGCCAGTCGAATCGGTGCAGCGGCGCGCCGTCGAAGTGGGGGCCGGTGATGCTGGCGTACATGCCGGCGTCGGCCAGCCAGAAGCGGCGGTTGATGGCCTGTTTCAGCGCGCCCGCCCATCGTGTGTATTTGTCGGCCTGCGCGGGTTGTCCCAGTTCCTGCGCCAGCGATGCGGCCAGCTGCAAGGCCTTATAGTGAGCGGCGTTGGTCGACAGCGCCTTGCTGCTGGCCAGCGAAGCGATGTCGTCGACGATCCAGGCGCTGTAGCTTTGCTCGCGCCAGTCGAGAAACGAGGCTTCGCCCATGTATAAACCGTCGGCGGCGTCGAAGGCGGCGATGCGGTCGTTGTCGAGCGTGTTGGTCAGCGCCTGCAGAGCGCGCGCGGCAAAGGCGGCGCGCTGCTTTGGGGGCAGCAGGTCGAGCACGCGGGCGGCGCCGAAGGCCCAGGCAACGCGGTCGGTGCTGGCCGGCCAGCTGCCACCGGTGCCGGTGTCCTGGATGATCTGCAGGCCGTCGGCGCTGCCGGCGGCACCGGCTGGCCGCCCGAGTTCGGCGCGCCATGGCGACAGCTTGAAGTCGAGCGAGCGCATCACCCGTTGCGGGTCGAGCAGGGCCAGGCCGAGGTCGGCCGCGTACGACAGATCGCGCGTCCACACGTAGTGCCACTGCGCGCCGGTTTCGAAGCAGGCGCAGTCGATGGCGGCGCCGCCGTTGTAATTGCCGTCGCGGATGGCGGCCACGGCGTTCTGCCGCATTTCGCTGGTGGCCAGGGTGAACAAGGCGTCGAACGGCAGGCTGCCGCTCCTCACCGTGGGCGCGGCGGCGCTTTCCCGCAGCTCGACGAAGGCGGGCACCGGATCGCGCAAGGTGGCGGAGGTAGATATGGTATAGCGGCGCAAGGGCGCGTCAAGACGGTCGACCGAAAAGCGCGCCGTCGCCGATTTGCCGTCCCAGGTCGGCCAGTGAACTGTTGTCAGCGCAACCTGGCCGCGGTGCGGATCGGCGCCGGCGCTGTCGGCGAGGCGTTCGAGGCGCTCGATGCGCAGCACGGGCTTATCGGCTTGCCTGGCGTCGAGCCGGAAGAGATAAATGGCCGCCTCGCGCACGAACAGGTGCATTTCCGGTCCGGCGCGTTGTAACAGGGCGGTGTCGACGTCGGGCTGCAGCGCGCCGTCGCCGGCGCCGATCCACTCGACTTGCCAGTCGGCGCTGCCCAGCTTGAAACCGTGATAGCCGGGGCGGATGGCGATACGCGCTTCATGGATGCCGTCGCCGGCCTCTTTGAGCACATCGGCGGTGCCCCAGCCATTGAAGCCGCCGCGCACGTACATGGGTTCAGCCAGTGGCGCGGCGGCCGCCGGGCCGCACCAAAATAGAGCCGCCGCGAGGACGACCGGCGTCAAACGTTTCATCAGCGGTAGGCTCCGTCGAGGATGATTTTTTCCAGCGCGTTCACGGAGCGCAGCATGGGGAAGTCGGCCGGCCGGTACGCGGGCGGCGTGCGAAAGGCGAGCTGGCCGATGATGTCCGTTTGCGCCGCCTGCACCGTCGCCGTCTTCAGGCGCCGCCCATCGAGACTGACGCACAGGGCGCCGCGTGCGCAATCGGCTGCCGTCAGCAACGCCGGCCTGCCCGGTTGCACGGCGAAAGTCGCGCGTACGCGCCGGCGCGAAGCATCGAGCAGGTCGATGCTGACCGTGCGCGTCAGCGGCCCTTTTAATAGCATCCGCCAGCGCTGGGTCCTCGCATTGCGCTTGACGTCGACATCGAGTGATTCTCCCTGGCCGAACGGCAGGCGCGCAAACAGGCCGGTCCAGGCGGACGGCAAGGCCGGCACGAAGCGTATGACGCCTGCCGGCAGGTCCGGGCGAAATCCCAGGTAGTCCTGGTAGCCGTTGCGCGCGAACTCGGCCACGCTCCACGACTGCGCATAGGTGCCGGACGGTTTCAGGGTGCCGTCGTCTTGCGGCACCGCGTCGAGCAGTTCGCTCATGTGGCCGAGGGTGGCGTGGGCGCCTTCGGCGCCGATGCCGAGCATCTGGCGTCCCAGGTTCCCGCTCAATGTCCAGGCGTGGTCCTGGTAACCGAACTTGTTCAGCGCGGTGACTGTAAACCCTGCGTTCCAGCCCCAGATGGTGCCCTGGTGGTAGGCCGCGTCCTTGTGGTGATAGGCGGGGTTCTCGTGGCGCGGATGAAAATAGATATCCTGGTCGCTCAGCGAGGCGATGCCATAAGGGTAGAGCAGGGCGCCCGCGGCGTTTTTGATCACCTTCACCTGCACCGCGGGGGCAATGAAGTCGTCGAAGGGAATCGACACCAGCATCAACTGGTTCGGTCGCATTTTCAGGTCGCGGCTGCCGTCTTCGCGCAGGCGGTCGGCCATGGCGCCGCCGTCCCAGAATGTGCGCACGAAGCTGCGCTTGACCCTGGCGGCCAGCGCCGACCATTGTTTCGCCTTTTCAGGATCTCCCGCCTGCCTTGCCAGTTCGGCGCCGGTTTGCAAGGCGGTGTACCACAGGGCCTGGATATCGACCGCCTTCGGCCCGCGCGCCGACCACGGCTCGCGGTTGGCGATACGCGCATCCATCCAGGTATCGGCGCTGTCGTGCTTGAGCAAGCCGTCGCTGTCGGCATAGCGGGCGATGGCGCCGTCCAGGTACGGCACGGCCACCTTGAACATCTGCGCGGCGAAGGCCTTGTCGCCCGTGTAGCGGATGGTTTCCAGCGCCTCGCGCAGCATCCATGGGGTGCCGTCGACGGTATTGAAAATGACCGGGGCGCTGGCCGACACCCGGTTCGGAATGCGGCCATAGTCGTCCGGCCTGTCCTTGTCGAGCGCTTGAAAGCGGGCGAAATTGGCCAGCACCGCCTTGGCCTGGTCGAACTGCCCGCTCACCAGCAAGGTGCCGGGCAGCGCGATAAAAGTGTCGCGGCCCCAGTTGTCGCGAAACCACGGCAGGCCGGCCCAGATGCCGGCGCCGCCCAGTGTCGAGGCGTCGTCGACCACGAACATGCTCGACGATGCCCTGGCCCAGTTGAGGGCGCGGTTGTAGGTGGCGTCGCTGGTGGCCAGATAACTCGTCGTCAGCAGCGCGTGGCGGGCGACTTTTTCATGTGCGATGGCGGTACCGGGATCGATGGCGCGGGCACGCGCCAAGGCCTGCTCGGCGGAGGTGCCGACCGCCGCGACCACCGTCAGGGAGGCCGCCGGCGCCAGCGTGCGCAGCACCAGGCCCGCATCGAGCCGGAACGGACGATCGGCCACCAGGGCGACGAACAGGCTGTCGCCGGCGGCGGGCGCCACCAGCACGGCGCCGCCGCGCCGCGAAATCGTCCCGGGCGCGCGCAGCAGCGGCGCGATCGCCAGCATCCCGGGTCGCGGCGCGGCAAGCGCCATTGCCATCGCGTGTTGTTTCGACAATAGAGCCAATTCTTCGGTAACGCCGCCGGCATGCTTTAGGCGTCGGCCCCACGGCACGACCTGTTCGGCGGCGCCTTCGCGCGGCAGCACAGCATCCTCATAAATACTTGCGTAGTCAAGTAATTGCGTGCCGGCGCGGGTAACGTAGCCCTCGCCGTTGCCGGTGCCTTGAGTCACGCCGGCATAGTAGCCGTCGATATTGTCGCCAGCGACAAAGCGCGCCTGGCGGCCCGGGGCCACGTCGATCGCCATCGCATCGAACAGGGCGGCGACATCGGGCACCTGGGCGCTGGCCGGCGCCGCTGGCAGCAGCGCGGCGGCCAGCAGGGCGAGAAACGGACGTAAGAAGGGCATCGGGTGGTTCTCCAGTGAATCAGCGGGTACGTAGTTCGCTTACATGGGACGTGCTGTAGCGGCGTCAGCAACTTTGTCGCCAATGGTGAACTAGTTTAGCTACAAGGCAAAATGCATCAAAGTAGCGCGTAATGTTGCGGAAAGCTTGATTCAGGCCCTATTTATGCGCCGATGTAGTGCAATTACAAGACATAATGCACCGATTTGTAGCCGAAATACAACGAGCAGTGTGGTTATTTCGTCATTCTCATCGAGAATTTAACAGTTTCGATTCGGAACGTCGAACGTTCGTTGACGACTAATCTAGTTTTAATACAAAATTCTTTCGACAACGTCCAAGAACGTTCGCTTCAGGTTGCCGTGTAGTCGGGTTTCATGGCCGGTCGATCAGCCTGAAATTCGATGTCGACGGACAAAACGTATCAATCATTAATAACTCACCACTCAAAAAAGCAGGGGACACATGAACATCTTCGCCAGCAAGCGGTCGGGCCCATCCCATACCGGCCTTTTCTTCAAGTTGAGCCCGGTCGCAGCCGCTTGCACGCTGCTGGTCACCGCCGTGTCGGCGCAAGCGCAGGCGCAAACCGCCGGCGTGACGGCCGAGGCGCCAATGACCAGCGTTACCGTGTCGGGCATCCGCCGCGGCATCGAAGACGCCATCTCCGTCAAGAAGGACTCGACCTCGATCGTTGAAGCGATCTCCGCCGAAGACATCGGCAAGCTGCCGGACGTGTCGATTGCCGAGTCGATCGCCCGCCTGCCGGGCCTGGCCGCCCAGCGCGTGGCCGGCCGTGCCCAGGTGATCGCCGTGCGCGGCCTGTCGCCGGACTTTTCGACCACCCTGCTCAATGGCCGCGAGCAGGTCAGCACGGGCGACAACCGCAGCGTCGAATTCGACCAGTACCCGTCCGAATTGATCAGTGGCGTGACGGTCTACAAGACCCCCGACGCCAGCCTGATCGGCCAGGGTCTGGCCGGCACCATCGACATGCAGACCGTGCGTCCGCTGTCCTTCGGCGGCCGCGCCGTCGCCCTGAACGCTCGCGGCGAGCGCAACTCGCTGGGCAAGATCGCCAACGCGAAAGCCACCGGCAACCGTTTCAGCGCCAGCTACATCGACCAGTTCGCCAACCGCACGATCGGCCTGGCGCTGGGCTACGCCCATCTGGAATCGCCAGTGCTGGACAATGAGACGGGCTTGTACGAGCCTTGGAAAGTGGACAGCCGCCCTGGCGTGCCGGCCGGTACGTCGATCATGGACGGCATCAAGTCGGTCGCACGCAGCGGCAAGAATGAGCGCGATGGCTTCATGGCAGTTTTGCAATACCGTCCGAACCCGCAGTGGAACAGCGTGCTGGACTTGTACGCGTCCAAATTCAAGCGCGAAGAAACGGCAAACCAGCTGGAAGTGAATCTGTCCGGCTACAACGGCGGCTTTACGCCCGGGCTGCTGTTCAACCCGGTGACGACGTCCGATGGCGTGCTGACGGGCGGCACCGCCAACAATGTCTATCCACTGGTGCGCGGCATGTACAACAAGCGCAAGGATGACATCAAGGCTGCGGGCTGGGTCACCACCTATAAAACGCCGGCGGCAACGATTACTGGCGACCTGAGCTATTCGAAGGCGACCCGAGACGAGCTGAACCTGGAGAACAATACCCAAATCAGCAATACGTCGGCGACTCCGACCCCGTTCCTCGACAACGTGGGCCTGCGTTTCGCTGCTGGCAATTTCGCCCAAGTGGCGACCGGCCGCAGCTACGCCGACCCATCGAACCTGTACATCCGCGACACGATTTACGGTTCCGGTTACGGCAAGGTGCCGCATGTCGATGACGAGCTCAAGAGCGCTCGCCTGGGTGCCAATATCCCGCTGGACCGCTTCTCCATTGCCAGTATCGATGTCGGCATCAACTTTTCCGACCGCACCAAGAACAAGCGTCAGCCGGAGGCCAATATTCTGCTGAACGGTTCGCCGACGACGATCTCCAGCGACCTGCAATATCCGATGGTGGACCTGGGCTTTGCCGGTAGCGGGATGATTCCGGCGTGGAACGTACCAGGCGTCGTCGCCAAGTACATGACCTTCACCCCGACCGAAAACGCCGGTTACCTGGTGGCGAAGGCGTGGCAAGTCAAGGAAAAGATCACTACCGGCTACATCAAGGGCAATATCGACGCCGACCTGTCGGACACAATTACCTTGCGCGGCAACGTGGGCGTGCAGGTGCAGCGCACCGATCAGTCGTCGCACGCCAACCTGTACGATGGCAGCCAGCCGGCCGGCCAGCAAATCAAGCCTGTCGATGACGGTAAGACATATACCGATGTGTTGCCGAGCATGAACCTGGCGTTCGGATTGCCGAACGATCAGACCATTCGCTTCGCCGCGGCCCGCCAGATTGCCCGTCCTCGCGTCGACCAGCTGCGTTCCGCACTCGAGTTTGGCGTCGGCACCAACGACTTCAAACCGGGCGGCAGCGGCGGTAACGCACAGCTCGATCCATGGCGCGCCAATGCCTTCGATCTGTCGTACGAGAAGTATTTCGGCAAGAAGGCGTACATCGCTGTCGCCGGTTTCCACAAGAAGCTGACCAGCTACATCTACACACAGAGCTTGAACTACGATTTCTCGAAGTACATTCCTGGCACGCTGGCCCAAACCCCGTTTGGTAACTACACGGCGCCGTTCAACGGCCAGGGTGGTAGCCTGAAAGGCGCCGAGCTGTCCGGTTCGATGCCGTTCAACCTGGTCTCGCCAATGCTCGACGGCTTCGGCGTCCAGGCCAGCTACAGCTACACCGATAGCGACATCAAGATCGAAGATCCAGGTACGAGTATCGGCACCAACATCCCGCTGCCGGGCTTGTCGAAGAACACCAGCAATCTGACCTTGTACTACGAGAAGAACGGCTTCGAGACCCGCATCAGCCAGCGCCGACGCTCCGACTTCGTCGGCGAAATCGGTAACTTCGATGGCAACCGCGCCTTGCGTTATGTGGTCGGCGAGAACGTTGTCGACTTCCAGATCGGCTACACCTTCCAGACCGGCGCCTTGAAAGGCGTGGGACTGGTGGCCCAGGTCAACAATCTGACCGACGAAGCCTACGAAACCTACAATGGCGACCGCAAGAAACAGCTGGAGTACCAGAAGTACGGCCGCACCGTGCTGGTCGGCGCGAACTACAAGTTCTAATTTAGTTCGGCAGTGATCGCAAAAACCCCGTCGCGACCGCGGCGAGGTTTTTTTTCGTTCCGATGGGGCAAAGGTGAAATACCGACGTATCGCTCCTCAACAGAGTAAACTACGCGTTTTAGCGTAAGCAATTCATTAATACAAGTGAGCAACTCCATGTCTGATATCCCCCTCCCGCTGTTTTCCGAACTCAATCTCTCGCCGGCATTGCTGAAGGTGATCAAGGAGATTGGCTACGAAACGCCGTCGCCCATCCAGGCTGCCACCATTCCGCTGCTGCTGGACAATCGCGACGTGCTGGGACAGGCCCAGACCGGCACAGGTAAAACCGCCGCCTTCGCCCTGCCGATTCTCTCGCGCATCGACATCAAGCAGCACACGCCGCAGGCGCTGGTGCTGGCGCCGACCCGCGAGCTGGCCATCCAGGTGGCCGAGGCGTTTCAAACCTACGCCGCCCACATCAAGGATTTTCACGTGCTGCCGATCTATGGCGGCCAGAGCTACGGCCCGCAGTTGTCGGCCCTGCGCCGCGGCGTGCACGTGGTGGTCGGTACCCCGGGGCGCGTCATCGACCACCTCGACAAGGGTTCGCTCGACTTGTCGAAACTGAAAACCCTGGTGCTCGATGAAGCCGACGAGATGTTGAGAATGGGCTTTATCGACGACGTCGAGCAGATCCTGCAAAAGACGCCCGCCACCCGCCAGACCGCGCTGTTTTCGGCCACCATGCCGTCGGCCATCAAACGCATTGCCAAGACCTACCTGCGCGAGCCGGCGGAAGTGACCGTGGCCGCCAAGACCGGCACCGCCGACAACATCCGCCAGCGTTACTGGATGGTCAGCGGCATGCAAAAGCTCGATGCGCTGACCCGCATCCTGGAAGCCGAGCCCTTCGACGGCATGATCATCTTTGCCCGCACCAAGCTCGGCACCGAAGAGCTGGCCGGCAAATTGAACGCGCGCGGCTTTGCCGCCACGGCGATCAACGGCGACATGCAGCAAGCCCAGCGCGAGCGCACCATCCAGCAACTGTAAGACGGCAAGATCGACATCCTGGTCGCCACCGATGTGGCCGCGCGCGGTCTCGATGTCGAGCGCATCAGCCACGTGGTCAACTACGACGTGCCGTCGGACCCGGAAAGCTATACACACCGCATCGGCCGCACCGGCCGCGCCGGCCGCAGCGGAGAAGCGATCCTGTTCATCACCCCGCGCGAGCAAGGTTTATTGAAGGCCATCGAACGGGCGACGCGCCAGCCGGTCGCTCCCTTGACCTTGCCGACCGTCAAGACCATCAACGACGTGCGCATTGCGAAATTCAAGGACGAGATCACGGCGACCCTGGAAAAGGGCGGCCTCGACGTGTTCCGCAGCCTGATCGAAGAGTACGAGCAAGAGTTGAACGTGCCGGCGGTGGACATTGCCGCCGCGCTGGCGAAGCTGGCGCGCGGCGACGTGCCGCTGCTGCTGGAAAAGCCGGACCGCGCACCGAAGGCGGCGACCTGGGAAGAGCGTCCGGCCCGTCCCGCACCCTTGTCTGCGCCCGGCAAATTCGACCGTGGCGACCGTGGCGACCGAGGCGATACCCCATCGTTCAAGAAAGAACGCGTGCAGCGTCCGCCGGAAGAGGGCATGGGCACCTTCCGCATCGAAGTGGGCCACTCGCATGGCGTCAAGCCGGGCAACATCGTCGGCGCGATCGCCAACGAAGCGGGCATCGAATCGAAATACATCGGGCGCATTGAAATCTACGACGATTTCAGTACCCTCGACCTGCCGTCGGACATGCCGCCCGATATCATGGAACACCTGAAAAAAGTATGGGTGGCCGGTCAGCAATTGAATATCACCCGCGATGGCGAAACGCCGATGGGCAAGTCGGCAGGCGCGCCGAAAAAAGCGGGCGAACGGCGCTTCTCGGAAAAGCCTGGTTTTAAAGGCGCGAAAAAATCGTACAGCAAAAAGGCGGAGTGATCCTCTTGCCTTCACGCTTGTAGCACCAAAGTAAAAGGGAATGGTTTGAAAGCCATTCCCTTTTTTAATCGGCCATTTCCATCCCAGGACATCTTCATGACCCGCTCTATCCTCG
>JAQGNM010000260.1 GCA_028291845.1 Massilia sp.
CCAAAGTGCGCTTGCGCGCCTGTTCGTGGTCGACGATAGGCGCCGGATAGTTGCGGCCCAGGCGCACGCCTTTCGATGCCAGCACCTCGGGCGGCACCAGCCACGGCGCGTGGATCTCGCGCGCGTCCAGCGCCGCCAGCTGGGGCAGGTAGCGCCGGATGAAGCGGCCTTCCGCATCGAACTTCTGCGATTGCGTGACCGGGTTGAAGATGCGGAACCACGGCTGCGCATCGCAGCCGGTGGAGGCGGCCCATTGCCAGCCGCCGTTATTGGAAGCGAGCTCGTAGTCGTTCAGCTGCAGCGCGAAATAACGCTCGCCCCAGCGCCAGTCGATGCCGAGATCCTTGACCAGGAAGGAGGCGGTGACCATGCGCAGGCGGTTGTGCATGAAGCCGGTCCGGTTCAGCTGCGCCATCGCCGCGTCCACCAGCGGATAGCCGGTGCGGCCCTCGCACCAGGCGGCGAACAGCGCCTCGGCCGCGGCGCCGGCCTCCCACGGTACGGCATCGTAGGCCGGCTTGAACGCGCGCTCGGCCACGTGCGGGTGGTGAAACAGGATCTGCATATAAAACTCGCGCCAGATCAATTCGGACAGCCACACCGGGGCGCCGGCGCCGCCGGCGCCACTGGCGATCAGCTGGTTCACCGTGCGCACCAGGTGGCGGATGGACACGGTGCCGAAGCGCAGGTGGATCGACAGGGTCGAGGTGCCGTCGACGGCCGGATAATTTCTGGCCTCGCCGTAGGCCGGCATACGGGAGATAAACGATTCGAAGGTGGCGCCGCCGCCGCGCATGCCGGCTTCGATGCCGAGCATGGCCAGGTCGACCTCCTCGAAGCCGAGATCGACCAGCGAGGGCAGGGCGGCGGGCCGCTCGGATGGCGCCAGCCGCGCCGCATGCGGCGCGATCTGCCATGGCGCCAGGCAGTCGGGCGCGGCCGCCATCTTTTTCAGCCAGGCGTTTTTATAAGGCGTGAACACGGAAAAGCGCCCGCCCGCCAGGGTCAGCACCTCGTTTTTTTCAAAGATCACCTGGTCTTTCGAGAGCAGGAGCTGGCGGCCAGTGGCCGCCAGCTCGGCGGCGACAAAGGCGTCGCGTGCGATCGCCTGCGGTTCGTAGTCGTCGTTGGCAAACACCGCCTGCACGCCCAGCTCCGCGGCCAGGCGCACGATCTCGCTGGCGGCGCTGGCATGGCGCACCAGCAGGCAGCCGCCCAGTTCACGCAACTCCGTGTCGAGCTCGGCGATACTGGCGTGAATGAAGGCGACGCGGCGGTCGCGCCGTGGCAAATTCGACAAGATGGCGTCGTCGTACACGAAAGCGCAATAGACTGTGCCGGACAGGGTCAGCGCATGATGCAAAGCGGCATGATCGAAGGCGCGCAGGTCGCGGCGGAACCACACCAGGGATTTTTCGAATTTCATTTCTCGTGTGCAAGGTCAACAGGATGGGGGATTTTACTGGCTAGGATGGAAACCCGTTGCGCGCGTCCGGTGCGCCCTTTTTGGGCACAGGGTGGCAGGCTCCCAAATCAGTGTAAACTATCGAAAAGTCCAGAATTGTATTTTTGAACACTGGCTTCAAACTACAAGAGCGAGACGAGAAAGACGCGTATGAAGAAGAGCAAAATCGACAAATCGTTGCCAATGCCCGGGATGCCGCAGGACGACGACGGCACGCTCGAGGGCGGCAATGCAGCCGTGTCGGCCGGGTTCAATCTGGCCAACCACTTCCTCATCGCCATGCCGTCGATGCAGGATCCCGTGTTCGGCGGCACCGTCGTATACATCTGCGAACACAACGACAATGGCGTGCTCGGCGTCGTCATCAACAAGCCCACCGACATGACGATGGAAGTGCTGTTCGACCGCATCGACCTGAAACTGTCCGACAGTATCGACCCGGCGGTGGTCAACGAGCCGATCATGTTCGGCGGCCCGGTGCAGGACGACCGCGGCTTCGTGCTGCATACCCCCGGCACGCGCTACTCGTCCTCGCTCACCGTGACCGGTGACGTCGCCTTCACCACCTCCATCGACGTGCTCGAGGCGGTCGCCGCCGGCGACGGCCCGCCGCGCATGCTGGTGTCGATCGGCTATGCCGGCTGGAGTCCGGGCCAGCTCGAGGACGAAATCGGCCGCAACGGCTGGCTCACTGTCGGCGCCGACCCCCACGTGCTGTTCGACCTGCCGGTGGAAGAGCGCTACAACGCCGCCATCAAACTGCTGGGCATCGATCCGAGCATGCTCGCCCTCGAGGCCGGCCATGCATGATGCGAGGCGGACCGGCTGATGGTTGAAACGGTTTTCGGCTTTGACTTCGGCATCAAACGCATCGGCATCGCAATCGGCAACACCCTCACCGGCCAGGCCCAGCCGCTGGAGGTCATCAAGGCGGTCGACAACGCCGCCCGCTTCGCCCGCATCGGCGCCCTGATCGAACAGTGGCGCCCGGCGCGCCTGATCGTCGGCGAGCCGCGCCATCCCGACGGCGCCGAGCACGAGATGACCTTGCGCTGCCGCCGCTTCGCCAATCAGCTCCATGGACGTTACAATCTGCCTGTCGAACTGGTCGACGAGCGCTATTCGTCGGCCGTGCTCCAGGCCAGACGCGGCGAGGTCATCGACGACAAGGCCGCCGCCATCATTTTGCAACAATACTTTGACGACCATGCCCACACCCCATCAGCAATTTGACGCCGAGGCCCTCTACCGCGAGCTGTTATCCCGCTTACGTTCCGGCCTGGAAGGCGTCAGCGATGCCGCCATCGTCGGCATCCACTCCGGCGGCGCCTGGCTGGCCCAGCGCCTGGCGGCCGATCTCGGACTGGAAAACCGCCTCGGCTTCATCGACGTCTCGTTCTACCGCGACGATTACGCGAAGAAGGGCTTGCACCCGGATGTCAAGCCGACCCACATCCCCTTCAACGTCGACCGCGCCGTCATCGTGCTGGTCGACGACGTCCTCCACACCGGGCGCACCACGCGGGCGGCGATCAATGTGCTGTTCGATTACGGCCGCCCGGCGCGCATCATGCTCGCCGCCCTGGCCGACCGCGCCGGCCGCGAATTGCCGGTGGCGGCCGATTTCGTCGGCGGCCACGCCAGCCTGGCCCCGGGCCAGTCGCTGTGCCTGCAGCGCGCCGCCGACGGCACCCTTTCGCTGACCATCGAAGACGACCATGCTTAATCCGCAACTGAACAAACACGGCGAGCTGCAGCACCTGCTCTCGATCGAAGGACTGCCCAAATCGATCGTCAACCACATCCTCGACACGGCGTCGTCGTTTGTCGGCATCTCCGACCGAGAGGTGAAAAAAGTGCCGCTGATGCGCGGTAAAAGCGTTTTCAATTTGTTTTTCGAGAATTCCACGCGCACCCGTACCACCTTCGAGATCGCCTCGAAACGCCTGTCGGCCGACGTCATCAACCTGAATATCTCGGCCTCGTCGGCCAGCAAGGGCGAATCGCTGCTCGACACCATCGACAACCTGGCGGCCATGCACGCCGACATGTTCGTGGTGCGCCACGCCCAGTCGGGCGCGCCCTACCTGATCGCCAAGCACCTGATCGACACCCGACAAAGCCACGTCCACGTGGTCAATGCCGGCGACGGCCGTCACGCCCACCCGACCCAGGGCCTGCTGGACATGTACACCATCCGCCACTACAAGAAGGATTTCACCAATCTGACGGTGGCGATCGTCGGCGACATTTTGCACAGCCGCGTGGCGCGCTCCGACATCCATGCGCTGACCACGCTGGGCGTGCCGGAAGTGCGCGCGATCGGTCCGCACACCCTGCTGCCGGGTGGCCTCGACCAGATGGGCGTGCGCACCTTCACCAACATGGACCAGGGTTTGAAAGGCGTCGACGTGATCATC